>NZ_MPRL01000075.1:0-38009 GCF_002020875.1 Solemya pervernicosa gill symbiont
CGGGGCGCCGCAGGCATAAACGGTCGCGTGAAGTTTTTGCTGTTTGCTTGGGCTTGGATGCCCAAAACAAACTCTCGCAAAAATAGCGACTCCCCTAAGTAATCTATTTAAACCAGTACAGCTTCACTGTCTCCCGGCACGGATCGTCGAGAGGGATAGTTAATGGGCGAGTCATCAAGGCGCTGTGCGCTGGCTGCCCGAGAATATTGGGGAGACTTCCCAATGCTGAAATTCCTTACCAATTTTCGGATCTCCAGGCGATTGTGGCTGATGGTCTTCACGGCGCTGGTTGCCATTGTTGCAGTGATGACGCTTGATGCCCTGCAACTGCGCGACCAGATGCTGATCGACAAACAGACCAAGACGCGCCACGTCGTGGAGACGGCTCACGGTCTGTTTGATTACTACCACCAGCAATCAAGCGCTGGTGCGCTCACCGAAGCTCAGGCGAAGCAGTCCGCTATCGACGCCATCAAAGCACTTCGATACGAGGAGAGTGACTACTTTTGGATCAACGACATGGGACCGGTGATGGTGATGCACCCGATCAAGCCGAAGCTCGATGGTCAGGATCTCAGCGGTCTCAAGGATCCCAATGGCAAACATCTCTTTGTCGCCTTTGTCGACAAGGTCAGGAGCGATGGCGGAGGCTTTGTTGATTATCTCTGGCCCAAACCGGGTTTTGATCAGCCGGTGGAGAAGGTCTCCTATGTGAAGGGCTTTGAGCCGTGGGGCTGGGTGATCGGTTCGGGTGTCTATATCGATGACATTGATGCGGTCTTTTGGGCCAATGTGCGAACCAATGCCGTGATCGGTCTGGCACTGATTCTATTTATTATCGCCATTGCTACCTTTCTTGCCTGGAGCATTACCCGGCCGATCAATAAAACGACCGATGCAATGCACGGCATCGCTACCGGCGAGGGAGATCTAACCGGGCGGCTGGAGGTGATCGGTCACGATGAGGTAGCTGAACTCTCTGACGGATTTAATGCCTTTGTCGATAAACTGCACAAAATGGTGGTGCAGGTGGCTGAGTCGACCGAGCAGCTGGCGCGCTCCGCCTCTGAGGTGAGCAACATCACCTCACAGACCAACCACGCGGTGCGCAGGCAGCAGGGTGAGACCGATCAGGTCGCCACGGCGATTAACCAGATGAACGCCTCCGCGCAGGAGGTGGCGAGTAATGCCGGTCTTGCCGCCGAGTCGGCCCATCAGGCCGATGTTGATGCACAGGAGAGTCGTCGTATCGTAGCGGGCAACCGCGATGCGATTAACGCGCTTCATCAGGCGGTGAGCAGTAGTGCTGAGCTGATCGAGGAGCTAGGCAAAGATAGTCAGGATATCGGTGGGATTCTTGTAACCATTCGTGAGATAGCCGACCAGACCAACCTGTTGGCGCTGAACGCTGCCATTGAGGCGGCGCGCGCCGGTGATCAGGGGCGAGGTTTTGCGGTGGTCGCCGATGAGGTGAGAACCCTGGCGAAAAGAACCCAGGAGGCGACCCATGAGATCGAACAGATGATCGATCGCCTGCAGGGGCGTGCACAGGAGGCGGCCGAGGCGATGCAGCAGGGACAGACACAGGCGGAGCAGAGCGTGAAGAGCGCCGAGCAGGCGGGCGCGGCACTCGACTCGGTGGCGACCGCAATCGCCACCATCAATGATATGAACGCGCAGATCGCCAGCGCCGCTGAAGAGCAGACCACCGTGGTGGAGAATATTAATCGTAATATCGTTGCCATCAGCGATATTGCTCATCAGACCGCAGAGGGCACTCAGCAGAGTGAGGCGGCTAACGGAACCATGGGTGTGCAGCTCAACCAGCTACGAAGTCTGATCAATGAGTTCAAGCTTGGGGCGAGCGATAGTGAGTTCGATTTTTCTGCAGCACGTACCGCACATCTTGCCTGGCTGACCCGTATTCGTGCCCATCTCGATGGTAGCAAGAGTCTTAGTGATGATGAGATTGTCTCTGATCATCACTGCGCGTTGGGTAAGTGGTATTACAGCGATGGGATGAAGAGCTACGGCCACATCGACGCGATGAAAGCACTGGAGCCGCCACACGCCGAACTGCACCGCACTATCAAAGAGTGTGTCGAACTGACCAAGCGGGGGAATATTGATCAGGCTGAGGCGCTCTACCTGAAGATAGGTCCGATCTCCAAGACGATTGTCGGGCTGCTGGATCGGGTGGAGCAGACGGTAAAGAGTGGTCACTGAAAAGTGGTGTGAAGAGGCGACTCTCTGCCTAGTCACCAAACACCAGCTTACTGACTCTGCTAAAGCCACGGTCGGGTACTCGTAGAATAAACAGATCACCATATACGGTCGGTGCCTCACCATCGCCGCCCAGGTCGGCATAGATGCGATCAAGGTTAGTGGTGTTGCCTACCCACAGAACGGTCTTGCCGGGGTGGTCGTTGAGCAGTCGCCGGGTGATTAGCTCTACATCAGGATTTGCATCGACGAGGGTGATCTTCAGTCGACGTTGTTTGGCGAGCGGTTTAACGGTGTCGATGTTGCGCGCCAGGTCGGGGCTGTAGATGGCGCTGATGTCGTAGTCGGCCACGGCAGCCGGAAGGGCTGCGGCGCGTGTCTTGCCGAAGGGGGTGAGGAGTTTGGTGTCGGAGGTGCGCTCGGCATGGCGGATCAAGATGACGGTCGTGGTCGTTCCCTCTGGTGAGAACTGCTGCGTGGTGCAACCGAGGCTGAACATGTGTGCCAGAAGCAGGGGCAGCAGCACGAACTTATTTGTTATTCTCATAATCCACTCCCGTTCGGTTATCTAATGATTCGTAGTTGAATGTTAGTGCTTGTTCAAGAGAGGCTTCAGTATGGATGGCAGGAAACCGATCCCCGGTGTGTCACGCGAGCAGCGCCTCTCCGATCAGGGGCTGCAGCGGCTGGAGCGGCAGTTGAAGTCGAAGACGCGCATCAGTGATCGGGTGTTGGCGCAGTGGGTGAAACGTTATGGTGAGCCGGCGCGTGAACTCCTAAAAAAATATGGGCGATACGATAGTGAGCTAGGTTAAGCGCTGTATTCTGTGCACCGAGATAATAAGAAAGGGAAGTTTTGATGCGATTGATTCGTCTGTTGAAGAACGATCTGGCCCAGGAGGTCTATGGCTGGGTGAAGGATGGTGTGATCAGTGAGGCGCAGGGTGAATCGATCTGCGATCGTTACGGCATCGACTACCATCACGACAGTCACCACTCCTACGGTTACTACGTACTGATCGCACTTGGTTACCTCTTTATCGGTCTGGCGATCATCACCCTGCTGAGTGCCAACTGGGATCAGATACCGCGGGCACTGCGCATGGGTGGGCTGGTCGCGGTGACCCTGGCGACCAATGTGGTCGGCCTGCGACTCTTTGCCCAGGGACGAGAGAAGCCCGCGACCATCGCACTGCTTCTCGGTGCGCTTCTCTACGGCGCGACGATCATGTTGATCGCGCAGATCTACCATATCGGTGAACACTACCCCGACGGAATCTTCTGGTGGGCAGCGGGCGTGTTACCGCTGGCGCTGCTGATGGAGAGCGGCCTGCTTTTGGCATTGGCGATGACGCTTGCCTACACCTGGTTCGTGGTCGAGGCATCAATGGGCTACTACCCAACGCTCTTCCCGCTGTTTCTGGTTGCCGCTGGTTGGTTACTGCTCTATCGACGCATCAATTTACTGCTCTTCTTTGCCCTGGTAGTGGGAGTGGCGGGCTGGCTGGAGACAACGCTGGCGTGGTGGCAGGGCGGTTGGCGCTGGTTCGATTTCACCAGCATGCAGGTCACCTTCGGCTGCGGTCTGGCAGTGATAAGCGCTGCGCTGGCACAGTGGTTCTCTAGCAGTGAGCGTGGCGGCTGGCAGGAGTACGGCGTGTTACTCGATCTCTGGTCGCTGCGGTTGGTATTGCTGCTGTTGCTGGTATTCAGCTTCGACTCACTCTGGTGGGAACTGATCCCTGATCTGAGCTATGACAAGAGCGGCAATATCACGGTGGTGGTGATCTGCTCCTTATCGGCAGTGGTGATCAACTATCTCTCAGGGCGTGCGAGACACTCTATCTACGCGTTGGCTGCGATATACCTGCTGCTGTTTGGTGCGGCGGTGCTCTTTGCCAGCCGTGAGGATGCCGTGGTGCTGCAGATTGTCGACAACCTGCTGCTGATCGGTACCGGTATCTGGCTGATTCAGCGCGGTATCGTGCAGGGCGTTTCGCACTACTTCTATCTCGGTGTGGCCACGGTATTGATCACCGGACTGGTGCGTTACATCGATCTGGTCGGCGACTATGTCGGCGCGGCGATTCTGTTTGGCATCTTTGCGGCGATCCTGCTCTATGCGGCCCGCTATTGGCGCAAGAGTCGCAAGGAGGTGCATTCATGAATAGACGTACCGTATTGGTCGGGCTGGTGTTGACGGTGTTGCTACAGCTAGGGGTGCTGGCGGGTGAGTATCTGGGGGCGGTCTATCCGCTCTGGAGTGGTCAGGAGGTGCGCCTCAAGGTGGTGCCGATCGATCCACGCAGCCTGTTTCGTGGTAACTATGCACGGCTCAACTATGCGATCTCAACGGTCACGCTTGATGTGCGTGCCGACCGGGGCGTGTTGCCGGAAAACCCGCTCGTCTATGTGCGCTTGAAACAGGGAGATGATGGGGTGTTCGTTGCTGATGGTGCTTCACTGCAGCGGCCTGATGCGGGGCTCTATCTGCGTGGACGTCTCAAGGGTGGTCGCTATCAGCTGAGCTATGGGATGAATAGCCCGGTGCAGGTGCGTTATGGCATCGAGGCGTGGTTTGCGCCGAAGGATAAAGCGCTGCAGCTCGAGCACGATCTGCGCGGCGGTGCGGTGGCGGTGGTGATGGTGGCCAGCAACGGCAAGGCGGCACTGAAGGCGATCGAGCCAACGGCTGAGTAGTGCCATCTGGATGGCTATAAAACCACTATAAAAATAGTCTAATCTGTCAGTGGTGTCAGACGGCCCGAGAGTGTTCGCTGTAGAATCAGGCATCACCTGATCAGTAGTGGTAGCCCAGTGGCAAGCAATAAAACGATTACAGGGAAGGGACGCTCCAGGTTTATCTTTTTGGCTCTATCGGTAGTGATTCTGCTGGTCGACCTCCTTTTTGTCCTCATTAATGTGCACGCCGATAATCGTGCCATTGAGCAGTCGCTCAAGGCGCAGAGTCGTGAACTGCGTTCCGGTTTTGAACTCGCCGTTTCGCTCACCTATCGCAACATGATGCAGCTTGCCAGCTACGTCTCTCAGGACCCAGAGGTGCAGGCGCTGATGCGTAAAGCGAAGCATGCTGTGGCCGCTGAGGGCGATGGTCCTGGCGGCGAGCGTGCCGCTGAGATTCGCAGCGAACTCTATGCCTTACTGGGTCCGCGCTGGCGAGACCTGACCCAACGCTACGATGTGCGCCAACTCCACTTCCATCTTGGGCCCGGTTCAACCAGTTTCCTGCGTGTACATAAACCCGATAAGTTTGGCGACACGATGCATGCGCTGCGCTACACCATCGTCGATACCAATGCAGAGAAATCGGCTCGTTCGGGTTTTGAGACCGGACGTGTCTACTCTGGCCTGCGCGGCGTAGTACCGATGTTTGCCGAGAACGGCGCGAGCGTGACGGAGCACCTTGGTGCGCTTGAGGTCGGCACCTCCTTCTCCAACATCCTGCATCTGATAGAGCGTGAGCTGCAATCGGATATCACCGTGCTGCTAAAGCGCGAACACGCCGAGCAGGCGATGTGGCCCGAGGCGATCACGCGAATCTTCGGTTCCTCGAAACGTGTCGATGGTTACTTTGTTGAGGCGACCTCATCTCCGCGACAGGTGGAGATGCTACGCGAGGTGGTTTCGGAGAGCCTGATTGATGATGTCCAGAGCCGCTGGCGCAAGGTTGATAACAGGCACTACCTACATACGTTATTTCCGCTCTACGACTATTGACAGACGCTGCAGGGTGGAAGCCCGGCGGGGATGATTGCGATCAGTAGCGATATCACCGATGAGGTGGTGGCCAAGGAGCACGATCTGCGCGTCAATATCGTCTATGCGGTGGTCGCCTTTATCCTAATCGAGGTGATGCTCTTCTTTGGTATCAACTTCGCCACTCGCAAGCTGCAGGAGGTGATCGAGGGCAAGGTGAGCCACATCGAAGAACTCAATGAGTATCTTGAGGAGCAGGCGGTGACCGATGGGCTGACAGGGTTGCACAACCACCGTTTCTTTATCGAACGGTTGGGTGAGGAGATGCACCGTGCGCAGCGCTCCTGTAGCCCTCTGACGCTTCTGATGGTCGATCTCGACCACTTCAAACAGGTCAACGATACGCACGGTCACCTGGTCGGTGATGCGGTGCTGGAGGAGAGTGCGCGAGTAATTCGCAAACATATGCGCATCGCCGATGAGGCGGGGCGTTACGGTGGTGAGGAGTTCAGTGTTGCGCTACCCGATACCGATCTTGAGGGGGGCGAGATGCTGGCCGAGCGGTTGCTGCAGAGCCTTCGAGAGATGAGCATCACACTGCCCGATGGTTCCGAGCTGTTGATTACCGCCAGCGTTGGCGTGGCGCAGTGGAACGGCCGTGAAGAGATCTCAATGTTGATCGATCATGCCGACAAGGCGCTCTACGAGGCGAAGCGCAGTGGACGAAATCGCGTCTGCCGGGTGGAGATGTAGCCGTTACTCGCTAGACGTGGAAACGTGAGATCAGCGCCTGTAGACGCTCGGCCACCTCGTTGAGTGCGGCACTCGCCTCGGAGGTCTGATCGGCTGCGGTGGTCGTCTCAGCCGAGAGGTCGTTGATCGAGACGATGCTGCGGTTGACCTCTTCGGCCACCGAACTCTGCTCCTCGGCGGCACCGGCAATCTGGCTGTTCATCTCGCCAACGTTGGCCACCGTCTGGGTGATGGTATCGAGGGCGCTACCCGCTTCACCCGCCTGCGCCACGCTTGCTTCTGCCTGCTCACGTCCCTCGTTCATTACCGTCACTGCGTGTTCACGCCGTCGCGCAGTCGCTCGATGATCTCCTGGATCTCCTGGGTTGAATCGGCGGTGCGTGAGGCGAGGGTGCGAACCTCGTCAGCCACCACGGCAAAACCGCGTCCCTGCTCACCGGCACGGGCCGCCTCAATCGCTGACCGCCATGGATAGCGAAGCGAAGGCGGTTAGTCCGCGATAGTCGGCGCCGTCTGCATATTCGTAGTTGAGAGCGCGAGCGAACGACGAAGAAGATGCAGCAGCGGCTTTATGTCGGCGTAGAGTCACTGAGGGAGTTGTGTAGAACTCCCCGACGCAGCGTTGAGTGCCAGCAGGTTGGTCTGCTCGGCAATTCCCTTGATGACGTCCGTGACAACGACGATGTTCTCGGTATCTCCCTCGAGTTTCTGGATCACCTCGGCACTGCTCTCAACCTTACTGGCGAGTCGTTCGATGTTGTCGATGGTCTGGCTGACCACACGCTTGCCGGTGGCTGATTGGCCGTTGGCCTCTTCGGTGGCCAGCGCAGCCAGCTCGGCATTGCGTGCCACCTCCTGAACCGTGGCGGCCATCTCATTCATCGCCGTGGCAACCTGTTCGGTCTCGCGCTGTTGTCGATGGATGGCACTGGAGGAGGTGTTGGTCGCCTGGGCGAGCTGTGTGCCGGTGGCGGCGATCTCCTGTGAGGTGGCCGCCAGATCGTTAATGGTTGAGCCGAGTTGATCACGAATCTTCTGTGCGCTGGCGGCGATTTTGCCGACCTCATCATTGGAGCTGACGCTGGTTGAGGCGGAGAAGTCGCCCTGTGCATAACTGTCGAGGCTCTTCACCAGAGCCGTTGCCGGGGTGATGATGATGCGCTGCAGGAAGGTGAGGAAAACGATAAAGGCGATCAGTGAAGCGATGCCCATTGCACCCAGGCTCACGATGATGCCGTTGGCTGATGAGGCCTTAACCTCTGCGGTCTTGCTGTTGACCTGATTGATAATCAGTTTGCTGGTACCGGCAAGCAGCTCGTGCAGCTGATGGGTCTCCTTCTCAAACTGCTTGTTGAGTTCGGCGACATTGATGTTTCCGCTCTGGAGACGCTTCAGAACAGCCTGGTAGTGGCTGTCGAGCTGGTGGTGACCCGCAATGAAGCGAACGATGAGATCCTCAACCTCAGCACTCTTGGCGTGCTCTTTGAGCATGGTGGCTTCACGCAGCACCGTCTGCTCGATCTCTTTGAGTTTGTTGAGATGGCCCTGACGCTCGTTTTTGTCCTGATTGGCGAGCAGCAGCATCTGCCACTCCTGAATCTGGGAATCGAACAGTAGCTCCACCTCGAGGATGTGGCGCTCGTAGACCAGGTCGTCATCGATCAACTTTTCAAAGCTGCTGATCGCCTGCCAGCCGAGGAAAATACCAAACAGGGCGGCGGCCAGTACAAGTGTTGTGCCCGCGCCGGTAATGGCGAGAAGTTTGTTGCGTATGCTGCTGGTAATCCACTCCATCGTGCTCTCATCCTCTGTGCGAATATTTATATGGATGTTGTTGCTTGTTCATCAACGGAGTCTCTGGCGAGATGACTGCTGTCTGAGTCGATGCCGTTCAGATCCATCTGACCGGTTTCACTCAGTGACTCCTAAAAGTAATAGCGTAGCGCCGCTGAAAGTCTATTGGCGTCATCGCAAAAAATAAGCCATGCGCTTGTAAGGGTTTTTTCTGGTGTATTCTAATCTCACCGCGAAAAGTGGCCATACGACACGAGCATTGAGGATTAAGATGGGCAGTAACGTACGTGATGCGGAGTTTTCTGAGGGCGATGAGCTGGCCTCATCAAGACGACTCACCCTGGTGATCTATGCACTGCAGGCGGCCTCCTTCTTCAATGGCATCACACTGCTTGTTGCTCTGGTGCTCAACTACGTCAAACGCGAGGATGTTGCCGGAACGGTGCTGGAATCGCACTTTCGTTGGCAGATCCGTACCTTCTGGTTTGCACTGCTCTGGGGTGTGGTGGGCTGGCTTACCTTTCTGCTGGTAGTCGGTTATCTGCTGCTGGTCGCCGATGCGCTCTGGGTGATCTACCGCATCGCCAAGGGGTGGATGCGACTCAATGATGGTAAAGCGATGTACCAGTAGTCACGCGCTTGAACTACCAACACGCCAAACATGCAGGAAACTACGGTGATCTGCTCAAACACTCGGTGCTCTGTCAGGTACTGCAATCACTCACACAACAAGATAAACCGCTCTTCTACAGTGAGACCCATGCTGGCGCGGGTGGCTACCGTCTTGATCAGCGAGGTGTAGACCCGTTCGGCATCGAGCGGCTGTGGGGTGTGTCGAATGCGCCGCAGGCGCTGGCCGACTATCTCACAATGGTTGCCGCGTTCAACCGATCTGAAATTCTGCAGAACTACCCCGGTTCGCCCTGGTTTGCTCAGCAGTTGTTGCGCGGTGAGGATCGGATGCGACTCTTTGAGCTCAGTCCGGAACCGTATCAACAGCTGGTAAAGAGTTTTTCGCACGATGTGCGTATCGAGCTGTTTGCGGGTGATGGCTATTCGGGGGTGGTGGAGCCGATACCGGGGATGCGATGCCGGCAGGTGGTGCTGATCGATCCTCCCTATGAGTCGGTCAGTGACTATAGCGATGCTGTGGATACGCTGCTCGAGATCTACCGACGAGAACCTCCGCTGACCGCCATGGAGAGCGAAGTGAGGGCGGTTAGTCCGCGATAGTCGACGCCGTCTGCCTATTCGTAGTTGAGAGCGAGAGCGAACGACGAAGAAGATGCAGCAGCGGCTTTATGTCGGCGTAGTTGGATGCCCAAAACAAGCTTCCGCAAAAATAGCGACTCCCCGAAGGGGTGTTATCTGCTCTGGTATCCAACCCATGATCGGCAGCGGATAGAGTCGATGGAGCAGAGAGTGCGAGCAGGGGTGTTCAATGCGCTGTGTGTCTGTGAGCTCGCCTTCGGTCGTGGTGATGAGGCGCGCGGAAGCGGGCTATTTATCCTCAATGCGGATACCGATCTGATCCGTAAAATCACCGAGACGCTTGCTTGGTTGGCCGCAGAGGTCGATGCAGCAGGTACCGGGCGTTATCGTGTTGAGCCGATGAGTGCTGATGTTAGTTAATGGTGACTGATACGCGTTGTTAAGTAAGTGGTGTGCGTAATAGACTTGCTCAAACCCATTTGGCCAATAGATAACTATGCGAAAAAATTATAAGGGCTTGCTCGCGATCATCCTCACGCTGGTAGTGGCGGGTTGCTCATCCTCTCCACCTCGAAATATCAACGACGGCTGCGAGATCTTCTCCGAGAAGGATGATTGGTATGAGCACGCTCACGATAGTTATAAGAAGTGGGGTGTGCCGGTACATGTGCAGTTGGCAATAATCCATCAGGAGTCAAAGTTCAGAGATGACGCCAAGCCGGAACGCGACACGCTGTTATGGATTATCCCCTGGTTTAGAAAATCCTCGGCGTTCGGTTTTGCACAGGTAAAGGATGCGACCTGGGACTGGTATATCGACAAGACCGGCAACTGGGGTGCCGACCGTGATGAGTTTGAGGATGCGGTCGACTTCATCGGTTGGTACGGCAACATGAGTCACAAGACGCTGGGGATCTCCAAGTGGGACACCTACAATCAGTATCTCGCTTACCATGAGGGCCACGGTGGTTTTAAACGCAAAACCTACAACAAGAAGAAGTGGCTGATCGGTGTGGCGCGAAAGGTGGAGCGACGGGCAAAGAGCTACGGTGCACAGCTAAAACGTTGTGAGGGCGATCTCGACAGTGGCTGGAGCCTCTGGCCCTTCTGAGGAAGATCTCTATCCATGAATCTGATTGAGAGCGAAACCGAGCTGCAGCAGTTTGTTGCCGAGCATCCGATAGCGGCTATCTACTTCTCCTCCGAGAGTTGCAGTGTCTGTCACGTGCTCAAGCCCAAGGTGGCAGCGATGCTGAACGAGGAGTTTCCGAAGGCGGCACTGGCTGAGGTTGATTGCGGACATTCTCAGGAGATTGCGGGGCAGTTGAGTGTCTTCGCCGTCCCGACACTGATTCTCTATTTCGATGGACGCGAGGCGGTGCGCCACAGCCGCAGTTTTTCACTGGGTGCCGTAAGGGGCGATATCGAGCGCCCCTATTCGATGTTCTATGATTAAGAGGGTTGATTTAATCCACAGGAGTTATCTGTTATGAAAAGAGCGCGTAATTTTGGTCTATTTGTAGCGGCAATGATTTTTCCGCTTCTGGTGGGAAGCGTTCAGGCCTCTGACGTCAGTGAATTTGTCGGTGATGTGGCCAAGCGGGTCTTTACCGAGACTGAGAGAAATCTGATTCGTAACTACTATCACCAACACGACATCGAGATTGATGATGACGATGACGGTTACAAGTCGAAGAAGGGCAAGGGTAAAAAAGATAAGGGTGCCAAGGGCAAAGGCAACAAGAAGTTGCCACCGGGGATCGCCAAGAAGCTTGCGCGTGGTGGCACACTCCCTCCTGGAATCGCCAAACGAAATCTGCCCTACGATCTCGAAGCCCGTTTACCTCCGCTGGGACGTGGTTTTGAACGTCAGGTGATCGACGGCAAGGTGGTGCTGGTTGAGACGGCGACCGCAATCGTGCATGACATTATTGAAGACCTGCTCGACTAGTGTCGGAGTTAATCCCCTGGGGACTCGGCGGCATCGCGCTGCTGTTTGTGCTGTTTCAGCTGCGCATCGTGATCACCTCGAAACGGATGGCCGGTACAAGGGTCGAGGGGCTCGACCAGCTGGTCGGTAGTAGTGAGTCGTGCGACGGTCGTTACCTCTTCTACTTCCACTCACCACGTTGTGGTCCCTGTCGCACGATGACCCCAGAGATTGAGGCGCTAGCAGAGAAACGTAGCTGCATTATCAAGCTCGATGTAAGTCGAGATATCAACGCCGCCATGGCGCTGGGAGTACGGGCGACACCGACGGTGGTACTGGTCAAGGATGGTGCGGTAGAGAAGGTGCTGCTCGGTGGTCAGTCGATCGAGAAGCTCGAAGCGTTGCTCGGTTAATTTTCTACTTAACAAATATCGCTTGACTCATGTGGCGTTAAAACGCACTCTCGATCCATGTTGAAATTTTCTGCACAGATTGTGATTTACAAAGCGGCGCGACTGGTATGGCGTGCACTGCCTGTCACAGCGTGGCTGAGGATTTCGATTTAGCAGAGAGTTAGCAACAAGCGAAATAATCCGAAGGCCACAGATCTCACCACTCTGTGGCTTTTTTATTGGTCTCTCTGAATGGTTCTGACAGGGCTTAAAGAGACTCATTGAGGAGGGTAGGGCGATGTCGGTGCCAGCAGCCTATTTGGGCGTGATTTTGATCTGGTCGACCACACCACTGACAATCAAGTGGAGTGGTGATGAGGGCGGTGTACTGTTTGCGCTATTAAGCCGCATGGTAATTGGTGTGATCGCCTGTCTGCCGCTGCTCTATCTGCTGCGAGTGCGTATGCGCTGGGATAGAGAGGCGCTCTATGCCTACCTGGTCTCGGGCCTGGGTGTGTTCAGTACCATGTCGACCGTCTACTGGGGTGCTCAGTATGTCTCCTCGGGGTTGCTCTCTCTTCTCTACGGTCTGTCTCCTGTAGTGATCGCTCTGATCTCGGCGGCCTTTGTAGGCTCAACATTTAGCTCCCGGCAGATGGCCGGTATTGTGGTTGCCTTCAGTGGCCTGCTGGTGATCTTCGGTGGCGGTGCGGAACTGGGTTCAAATGCGCTGTTGGGAGTGAGCTTTGTGCTGCTGTCGGTCCTCTTCTACTCAATCTCAGCCGTCTGGTTAAAGCGGGTACAGAAGCAGATGGCTGCGATGGCGGTTAATTTCGGTGGGCTGTTGTTCGCACTGCCGCTGTTCACCGTTAGCTGGTTGCTGTTTGAAGATGGGGTGATCTACCCGCTGAGTGAACGTGCGCTCTGGTCGACGCTCTATCTGGGGATCTTCGGTACTGCGTTTGGTTTCACTCTCTACTACTACGTACTGAAGCGTATCGATGCGACGCTGGCGGGCATGATTACCCAGATCACTCCAGTGGTAGCGTTGATACTCGGTGCGCTGCTTAACGGCGAGATGATCGCCAATGAGGTGGCCGCTGGGGCGGTGTTGATTCTCTCCGGTGTTGGACTGTTTCAGCTACGAGCCAAAAAACGTATGCAGCGTGAGGCCGGTTAGATATTGGCAAATTCGGCACGGGCATCGAGCACCTTGAGCAGGTAGCGCCGCGCCTCCTGGTGGGCGAGTCCACTGCGCAGCTTGTTATAGACCTGCGACGGGCTCATGCGGTTGATCAGTTTGACCGCATAGTCGCGATCCTTGCTGAAGGTGGTCAGTACGTTGCCACTGCCGGTGTTGTAGGCGGCGATTGAGCAGTACTCACGAGAGACACTGTCTTTGATTTTGCCGAGATATTTGCTGTTGATCAGCTTGAAGTAGGCCGCGCCGAGTTCGATGTTGTTGGCGGCATCGAACAGGTAGTCGCTGCTCGGTACACGATCCTTGCCGGTCAGGGAGCGGTAGGCGTCTCGTCCGCCACTGGTCGGTACCAGCTGCATCAGCCCGTAGGCGGGTGCGCTGCTGACGGCAAAGGGGTTGAAGTTGCTCTCGGTACGGATGATGGCGTAGATCAGGTTTTTGCTGATGCCGAAGCGTTTGGCATTTTTCTCAACCAGCTTGGAATAACGGGCAGCACGCACGTCGACATGGTTGCGCACCATGCGGATCTTGACGTAGTGGAGCGGTTTGATCCCTTGTGGTGTTTTGACGTTGCGCTGCATGCGGAACTTCTTCAGCAGATGGTCGGCAAACTGCTCGGCTCGTTTTGGTGAGCTGATCGAGCGCCCCTGCTGGTCGATCACCAGGTCGACGAGGTAGGGTTTGCCACTGATCTTGGTGGTCTTGGCGGAGTAGAGATCGACTGCGCGTGGATCGTTGGGTGTCAGCAGGGTAGTGACGATGGCGCTGTGCAGACTTTTGTTGCTCTGTTTCTGATCGAGGGTCTCGACCGTTACCACGCCACTATCGAAATCGATAATGGCACGACTCTGGTAGTTCTGGGTGTACTTTACGTACTGGGTTCGACTGGCGATCTGGTCGTCACTGCCCCAACTCTTTTTAACCTCACCACGAAACAGGGCGCGCAGCTGTTTGAACTGCTGCTTGGTGCGCCTGGCATCACTGACGAGTAATAGTGGGTTGGTTTTATAGGAGCTGACGCGGGAGGTGATCAGTGATGAAGCGGTGGCGCCGGGATCACCGCTGGTGGCGATGCTGGCGAGCTGGTAGCGAGAACAACCGCTGATCATGAGGGCGGTTGTGATTGCAATAAGTAGTAGCGGTATACGTAGGCTCTTCATGGTGTTCGAGTATAACAATCTGCCACTTTCGTGGTGGGTAATTGCGTCACGCTATGGCACTCGGCATATTAGAGAACAATTTCTGTAACCAGATCGAATCTATGGACCCTATCAACTGTCCCTTTGAAAAGACGATTCTCAGTCGACGAGGAAACTGCGAGTGTGCCGACCGCTTCTATATCGCCGAGCGAGAGGGAGTGGGGTGCGAGCAGCTGGAGGCCTCTAATCAGTGTCGTGCGCTGATCGCGGTGCTGCGTGAGAATGCACGTTTTACACTGAAGATCGTTGGCAGTGCCGAGAACCTGCCGCATGGTCAGGAGATGAAGGTGCAGTGTGGTGGGCTGCTGGGGTTGCAGGCGCTGGTTGAGTCGGAAGAGTTGCAGGAGCAGGTAGCCAATATTCACTCTCTGGCCGAGGAGTTACTGGCAGAGTATGACGAGTTTGAGAGTGTGCCCTACGGTAGTGTAGTGAAGTCGATGGCGGCATATGAACATCGCCAGCGCCGGAGTCGACGCTAAGTCAGTATTGAGTCAGGGCAGGTAGATGGCGAAGCAGCCGCCGCCGAGACTGCCGCCATTGCTAATCTTGATCGTACCTTTGCGCTCACCGTTCTGGTGTGCATTGGCCACCAGCATTGAGAAGTAGAGTCCTAGTCCGGTACTGCCGCTGATCATGTCGGTCTCACCCATGCGTGCCTCGGAGCGGCTCAACATCTGCTGCGGGTAGCCGGGACCGTTGTCGTCGATCCGAACCACTAGCTGCCCATCCTCTTCAGCGGCACTCAGTACTACCTGGTCGCGGCCGTAGAGCACCTCGTTATTGAGTACGTTGTTAATCACGCCCGCAAGTAGTCCGCGATCGAAGAACCAGCTCAATCCCGCCTGGCACTCGGTGGTCAGTTCGATCTTGTTGTAGGTTAGCAGCGGTCGGTATTCGATTTGCAGCTCATCGAAGAAGTCATCGACATCAAGGTAGTCGCGGTTGGCGCTGAAGTTGTTGTTGTTCGCTTTGTAGAGGCTGAGTAGTTGAACCAGATCGTTGTTGACCCGTTTGGTCTCGTAGCGGAGTCGCTTGAGTTGTTCGGTGAGCGGGCTATCTTCGTCTGGTTCCAGGGCAGCGGTTTCGTCGAGTGAATTGAGTACCATGCCGAGTGAGTTTTTGATGTCGTGTACCGATGACATCAATACGGCGCTGAAGTCGAGTTTTGGCTCGTCTGACTCACTCATGGCTATGCTTACCTGCTCTTAGAGTTCGGTTGCCATGCGCTGCAGAGCGACCAGTTTCTCATTGGCCGGGTCGCTGTCGCGGACGCGGTCGAGGAATTCGTTGACCTGCTGCAGTCCGGTGCGGTTCGCGCCCAGCTTCTGCATCTGCATGATGACAACCTGGGCGGCGTTGAGATTGACGGTCTTGTTCTTTGGTAGCCGATTGGCTGCCTCCTCGAAGAGGCCGATCGCATCGTCGAGATTGCCCTCTTTAACCAGGCTGACGCCGCGGTTGTTGAGGTCGGTGATTTCGCTGCGAATTTCGCGTATCAGTGCATCGCCTTCGGCACCCAGATTGTGGTCGTTGAAGACCTTACGGATCTTGTCGACAACCAGATCATCCTCATAGAAGTTCTTTAGCAGGCTGCCGAGTAGACCCATCGCCTTCTCTTTCTCGTTGCGCTCCAGGTTACTGCCGGCCAGATCGAGGGTGATGTCGAGTGGCATCTGCGAGGCGGTGAGGTCGTTATTAGCACCGACCCGATCCATCGCCTCCTGCGCCTTGGCGCTATCGCCAAGTTTCTGGTGGACCAGACTCTCGACAACGGCGGTCTGCATGTCGAGATTTCGTTTTCCCTTGAATTCGGTTTTGGCCTTGTTGATCAGTACCAGTGCATCGCGTCCCTTGCCATTGGAGGCCATGGTGCGTGCCAGGTTGGTGTAGTCATCCATCGATTTAAGATAGGAGTCATGGCTGAGGGTGACGGCACGACGAAAGGAGAGGGTTGCGGCCTCGAGGTCATCATTCTCAAAGGCGACCTTACCGAACTCGCGTTGGCGCTGTACGGAACGGGGTGAGATTGAAATGGCATCGCTTAGTACTCGCTGCGCACCCTCTGTGTCGCCCATCTGCTGATGGCACTCGGCGAGCTGGTCGTAGGCGGTCATGAAACGGTTGTTCTCATCGATCAACTCTTCGAAGACCTGTGCTGCAGCGCGGTTGTTGCCAGAGCACTTCTCTGCACGGCCGAGACCGAACGTGGCCCACTGGAAGGGGTGGCGTTCGAGCAGGCTGGAGAAGATCGAATGTGCTTTGTCGCACTCACCCAGTAAGAGCAGTGCTTCGCCCTTCAGACGTAGGTAGTCAAGTGCATAAGGCGAGCCCTCACCGGCGAGGTTCTCATCGCAGAGCTTGATGGCGAGGTCGTAATTGGTTTTCTGCAGTGCAACCTCGATCTTGCCGATATGCGCCTTGCGTGCGAGTACTTTGTTAATACGTTTGTTGAGCACTTCACCGACAAAGGGTTTGGTCAGGTAGTCATCGGGCAGATAGTCGACCGCACCGAGCACCATATCCTGTCCCATCTCGGCGGTAACCATAATGTAGGCAGCATCGGCCTTCACAATGCCGCGCTCCTTAACCTCTTCCAGAATCTGCTGGCCATTACGGCCATCGC
Organism: Solemya pervernicosa gill symbiont; assembly: GCF_002020875.1. Lineage (NCBI taxonomy): Bacteria > Pseudomonadati > Pseudomonadota > Gammaproteobacteria > Solemya pervernicosa gill symbiont. Next base: position 17,045 of record NZ_MPRL01000075.1, read on the forward strand.
CCAGGTTGTAGTCGCAGAGAATGATGTCGTAGGGGACAAGTGCGATCTTGGCCAGCGCCTCACGGGCATTGGCAACCATGTCGACGTTCTTGACGCCGAGTTCTTCAAGCATGCGTTTCATCGAGCGACGCATCTCATTGAAGTCGTCGATGACCAGCGCCTTCATTTTCGATAGATCAAATCCAGCCATTATCTGTTCCTTATCGCGCATCCTTGCTGAAATCTGTCTAGTTTTACTGCCTGCGCACCCATTGTGACGCCCGTCACAACCACTATCGGCTATTATTGTTGTGATGTTAGCAGCAGAACATAAAGTAGTTTGTTCTATGTAGTTCGTAATCCATTGATAAACCTTACCATAATGAAAACTTCAGGTTGAAAATTCATATATATAAGCTCCTATGAATATTGGCAACCTTATCGCCTCTCATGTGACTAATTATGGCCATTTATGAGTAAGTCGCTATAGAATGGCTCCCCCTGAATCGCGCCACGGCCCAACTAGAGCAAATAACAAACGGGCGATAACAAGGTGATCCGATAGGCGACCTATGCAAGACCTCATATTAGACATTGCTGCCATGCTCTCCATCTCGGCTGAAACGCTGGTGACCGCCTCGGTCGCGCTGCTGTTGCTGCTGGTGGCGGGCTTGATGTTGACCCCATACCTGCGCCGAGTGGCTGAGGAGCGTCAGATCAGGCGAGTAATATGTCGTATGGGCGTGGCGTTAAAGCGTGATGTGATGCTTGATGATGGCATGGATGGCAAGGTCTTTATCGACTATCTGGTACTTACTCCTGCGGCGGTCGTCGTAGTTGGAGTGCGTAGGCTTCAGGGTGTGGTGTTTGCCGCTGAGAGCATGGAGCAGTGGGCCAACGTGGTGACAAACCGTAGTTACAAGTTCGACAATCCCTTACCCGCGGTCGAAGTGGGCGTGGCTGCAGTCCAGCAGCTGCTGCCCAATATTAAGGTTGCAGGGCGGCTGCTCTTCTCTGGCGCAGTCAGTTTCCCCAAGGGCAAACCCGAAAATGTATTGTTACCTGTTGATGTTGGCACGCAAGAAGGCAAGCGCAAAGATGTGCAGGCGTCGGTAGAGCAGGGTTGGAATCTGTTGGCGCAGCGTTGTGAGCCTATTCCTGAACAGTATCTACGTGATGTCGCAGTGATCGATGATGGGGGCTGCAGCCATCGCATCAATGTGGCCGTGCTGCTGTTGATAGCAAATATAGGCTGGCTCGGCTGGCGACTACTGTTTAACGGCATGCTCTAGCACGTGGATATCGTTGGTTACGCAGTTGTCCTGATTCTGATTGTCGTAATGCTCTGGGTGTGGAGCCAGCTGCGAAAACGTAAACGCAGTGCATTTATCGATAGTGACCCATTCCATCGCTGACCGCCATGGATAGCGAAGCGAAGGCGGTTAGTCCGCGATAGTCGACGCCGTCTGCCTATTCGTAGTTGAGAGCGCGAGCGAACGACGACCGGGCGGCGGTAGTGAATAAGTTGCGCGAGGTTCGGCCGGAGCTGACACCTGCCCAAGAGCTGATGGTCTTTGAGGCGCTGCGCGAGTACTTCCATATCTGTAACACGGCCGGTCGCCAAATGGTTTCAATGCCATCGCAGGTGGTTGATGACGCATGGCACGGTTTTATTCTCTTTACCCGTGGCTATCGCCACTTCTGTCGTCACGCCTTCGGCCGTTTTCTTCACCACACTCCAGCCGAGGCGATGCAGAGCCCGACCCTGGCGCAGGATGGGATAAAACGCGCCTGGCGCATCGCCTGTACCCGTGAGGGGATTGACCCAAAGACTCCTTCTCGCCTGCCACGACTCTTCGCCATTGATGCCGAACTCAACATCGCCAACGGCTTCCGCTACGTCACCGACTGTAAAGATTCACGCCAGACAGATGGCAGTGGTGGTGCCTACTGTGGTTCCGATATCGGCTGTGGTGGTGGCTGTTCGGGCGATTCTGGTGACAGCGGCTGTGGAGGTGGCTGTGGCGGCGATTAGACAGGAGTTGAGCGTGTCGCTATTCGACTGTGGCAGAAACGCAAAAGGCCCACGCAGTGCGTGAGCCTTTCGAAAATATGGTGGCCCGGGACAGAATCGAACTGCCGACACGAGGATTTTCAATCCTCTGCTCTACCAACTGAGCTACCGGGCCGTAATAACCTGAAATGTTTCCAGTTATTGCGCTGATTACCGGGTGAAACCGTTGTTTTCTTCTACCAGAAAAACGGCTTCTCGATAACCAAGAGCTGCGCATTTTACTCATTCGGCTAATGAATCTCAACTACAGTGGTTTGGTGTTGATGTGTTATTTCATTACAGATGCTCTTGGAACCGAATAAACACCAATAACCAGTTGGTTTTACACAAATATTTACAGTTTGTGTCGACAGCACGTAGGCAGATGATAATTGATGACCCATAATGACCGAGAGACCAAATCTGATAACTGGTTTGATCATCTTGGCTGGATGGCAGACAAAATAGAATGAAGTTTGAGCGGCTACAGCGCTATCTCAATCAGAGTGAGACAGCGGCTGGGCTCGATATCTACGACGCGGTGCATGCACTGGTGACGATTCTCGATCACGAGGGTCGGATTGTGCTCTTTAATAAGGCATCTGAGGCAGTGACCGGCTATGCCGCTTCAGAGATTTTGGGGCGCTTCGTCTGGGATATCTTCCTCTTGCCCGAAGAGCGCGAGCCGGTGCGAGCTGTGTTCGATAGCTTGGAAAACTTCGCCGGTGTCTCGGTGTACGACAATTACTGGCTGACCCGTTCCGGGCAGAAAATTCTGATTCGATGGAATAACAGTACGGTTGTCGATGAGAACGATGCGGTGCGTTACATCATCAGCACCGGTACCGATATCACAGAGCTTGATGCGACTAAGCGTGCACTGGAGCAGAGCGAGGAGCGGCTCCGGCAGGTCACTGACAATATCGACGAGGTGTTCTGGATGATGAGCGCCGACCTCTCGGAGATGGTCTACATTAGTCCTGGCTATGAGGCGGTCTGGCAACGCTCCTGTGAATCGTTACTGATTAAACCCCATGAATGGATCGACAATATCCATATCGATGATCGTGAGCGAGTCGGTGTGGCGTTTGGCCGCGATTGGAAGAGCGGTATTTTCGATGAGACCTATCGGATTGTGCGTCCCGATGGCTCGTACCGTTGGGTGCGTGATCGCGCCTTCCCGGTCTATGACGCAGAAGGTGAGCCCTATCGGGTTGCCGGTATTGCGATGGATGTCACCAAGCAGGTGGAGGTCGAGGCGGCACGACAGCAGGGTGAGCAGGAGCTGCGGGGTGTGCTCGATAGTGTGCTGGATGGAATCATCTCCATCGATGATCGAGGTTTGATCAAGATGGTTAACCCTGCTGCGCAGCAGGTGTTTGGATATAGCAGTAAGGAGTTGGTTGGTCATCCCGTATCGATGTTGATGCCCAATGCAGACGGGCAGGAGCACCAGCATTATGTTGAGCGTTATATGCGCACGGGTGATGCTCATATTATTGGCAGTCGCGGTCGTGAGCTGATTGGGCGCCGTAAGGATGGTTCGCTGTTCCCATTAGAGATATCGATCAGTGATGTGGTGATTGGTGAGCAGCGCTTTTTTATCAGTGCGGTACGCGATATCAGTGAGCGAAAGGTGGCTGAACGTGAGTTGATTGAGGCTAAAGAGTCTGCTGAGAAGGCGAGCAGGGCCAAGTCAGAGTTCCTCTCCAGAATGAGTCACGAGCTACGCACTCCCTTGAATGCGATTCTCGGTTTTGGTCAGCTACTCGATATGGATGAGTCGCTGGATGATCTTGAACGAGAAAGTGCGCATGAGATCGTCCGCGCAGGTACCCATCTGCTCGATTTGATAAATGATATCCTCGACCTGTCACGGATCGAGGCGGGCCGACTGGCAGTGTCAATTGGGTGGGTGGCATTGGCGCCGCTGCTTGAGGAGTCGCTGAAGTTGATTGCACCTTCGGCGGAGACAAAGAAAATCAGTGTGGTCTGCGATGCCGCTAACAGTTACACCGTGAATGCCGATCCGACGCGACTCAAACAGATTATCGTCAATCTGCTCTCTAACGCCGTGAAGTACAATCACGTGTTGGGCTCAGTGCGTGTTCTGTTAGAGAGCGTTGATCAGGAGTGGTTGCGTATTGGTGTTGAGGATAACGGTAAGGGTATCGCAGCTGAGCATCTGCCGTTGCTGTTTGATCCCTTTAACCGTCTCGTGCATGAAAATAGTGTCATTGAGGGTACTGGCATTGGGTTGACGATTAGTAAACGGCTGGCAAATCTGCTTGGTGGTGAGTTGGAGGTGGAAAGCGAGCTTGGGGTAGGCAGTACCTTCTGGGTTACGTTGCCACTGGCGCTGAGCGGTGAACCAAGTGTGAAACCAGTTGAGCATCAGGCAGTGCCCGCAAGTACCGAGTCCCCCTTCTCGCCGCTTCAAAGTACTCTATGTTGAGGGTAGTCCACCGAATCGTCGTCTGGTGGCGCAGATCCTTAAATCACGCCAGGAGTTGGAACTGCTGTTTGCACCGACGGCGGAGGTGGGGTTTGAGCTTATCGAAAAAGAGTGTGTCGATCTGATCCTGATGGATATCAATCTGCCAGGCATGAGTGGTGTTGAGGCGCTGCAGCTGTTGAAACAGAATCCGGAGACCGCAGCAATTCCGGTGGTGGCGCTCAGCGCCAACGCGATGCCCGCCGATATCGAAGCGGGTATCGAAGCGGGTATCGCCTCGGGTTTTGTTGAATATCTGACCAAGCCGGTCGATGTGAGCGTACTACTCAATAGCATCGACCGATCGCTCAGCGAGGTGAGCAGGCGTCACTAGAAAATGTGTGGTTGCTTTCATTCGGTCGGCTGCCTAGGGTAGCGAGATGAATGACTCAAACTTAAATGGTCGTCTTGCATCGGCCAGCTATCAGCTGGTTGAGACGCGTCTGCAGACCAAGCTCGACAACGGCATCACTCGCTGTGATCTCTGTCTCTGGCGCTGCAAGCTGAGCCACGGCCAACGCGGCTTTTGCCAGGCCCATGTGAACCGCAACGGCACCCTCTATAACCTCTCCTACGGCATCGTCTCCTCAATGGAGGTAGGGCCGATTGAAGATAAACCGGTCAAACACTATCGCCCCGGTAGCAAGGTGCTCTCGGTGGGTAGTTACGGCTGTAATTTCCGCTGTGGGGGTTGCCACAATCTGGAGATTTCGTGGGGCACCGAGGCGCTCGATGAACTGGCTCGTGGTGAGTCGAAAGCGGCCTATGTCACCCCGGATGAGCTGGTCGAGGCGGCGCTTCGTCAGGGGGTGGAGGGGATCGCCTTCACCTATTCGGAGCCGGCGGTCTGGCTCGAGTATCTGCTCGATGTCTCGGAAGCTGCTTACAGGGCAGGGCTCTATACCGTCTATGTGACCAACAGCTTTGTCACCGACGAGGCGTTGGAGCTGATGGCGCCGCAGGTCGATGTGGTCTGCTCCGATATCAAGAGTATGCGCGATGAGTTCTACCATCAGGTCTGCCCGGTCGGTAGTGTCTCCGAGGTGCTCGATTCGATCGAGAAGGCGCAGCGGCTCGGTATTCACGTTGAAACCCGCACCAACATCATCCCCGGTTATAACGATGGGCCTGAGGAGCTGCGACAGATCGCCGAGTGGATTCGTGATCATCTCGGCGCCGAGAGCCCCTGGCACATCACCCGCTTCTTCCCCGCCTACAAGCTGAGCGATGTTGAGGCGACCCCTGCGGAGACGCTATGGCAGGCACACGATATCGCGTGCGAGGTGGGACTCACCAACGTCTACGTCTACGACGATAAGGGGTGTGACTGTGCTGCTGAGAATCTGCCGGTGGAGGCGTTTCTGAATGCCGACGATGCACAGGTGCATGCGGTGAAGAAGTGCAGTGCCAGCTGTTGTGGCGATGATGGGGTACTGCTGAAACGCTACGAGGAGGAGCTACCGAGGTAGCTGTTCACGCTTAACACTCGGTAATACTCACCGCTAACCCGCCGAGTGAGGTCTCCTTGAATTTTTGCGACATCTCCAGTCCCGTCTCTCTCATCGCTGCAATACAGCTATCCAGCGGCATGAAGTGCTCACCTGTGCCGCGCAGGGCGAGCGATGCGGCGGTGTAGGCCTTGATGGCACCAAAGCCGTTACGTTCAATGCAGGGGACCTGCACCAGCCCGTTGACCGGATCGCAGGTCATGCCGAGGTGGTGTTCCAGTGCAATCTCCGCAGCGTTCTCGATCTGCTCGGGCGTGCCGCCGCGGATGGCGCAGAGGCTGGCCGCCGCCATGGCGGCGGCTGAACCGACCTCACCCTGACAACCGACCTCGGCACCGGAGATGGAGCTACGGTGTTTAATCAGGCCACCGATGGCGCTGGCGGTGAGCAGAAACTCGTGCACCTGTGCGGGCGTGCCGTTTTCATGCTGCATGAAGTAGTAGAGTACGGCGGGTATGACACCGGCGGCGCCGTTGGTAGGGGCCGTAACGACCATGTTCCCGGCGGCATTCTCCTCATTAACGGCCATGGCGTAGGCGCAGAGCCAGTCGTTAATGTTCGCATTGGCTGGACTCTCCTGTAGCTGCCGATAGAGGTCAGAGGCGCGGCGTTTGATGGCGAGCCCACCGGGTAGAGTCCCCTGGCTCGTCAATCCCCTTTCGATACAGGTGCACATCGATTGCCAGATCTCATCGATACCCTGATTTAGCTTCTGTTCCGACAGGTGTTGGCGCTCATTGATGCGTTTCATCGCAGCGATCGATTGGCCGCTCTCTTCGGCCATCTGCAGCATGCTCTTGGCGGAGTCGAAGGGGTAGGTGCATGTCTCTGATGGGGTCATTATTAGCGGTGCTTCCAGACCGCTGATCTCTTCAGGGGTGCTGATAAATCCACCGCCGATGGAGAAGAAGGTAGTCTTGGCGAGTCTCTCTCCCTGTGCGTTGAGCAGTTCGAAAATCATGCCGTTGGGGTGCTCGGGCAGGGGCTCACCCCTATCGAAGATGATGTCTGTGTGCGGTGCAAAGCCGACACTGTGACCGCTCTCCAGAACGATCTGCTTTCGCGCCCAAAGCTGTTTGATCAGCAGGTCGATGTTGGTGTTCAGCAGGTTCCTGGCCTGGTAACCGTGCAGGCCAAGGCTCACGGCACGGTCAGAGGCGTGGCCTCTGCCGGTGAAGGCAAGTGAACCCCTGAGGGTGCAGCGTAGCTGGGTATCTTCTGCGGTAGGGAGGGAGGGGATCAGCTGACTGATCTGCTCAATAAATCGTCCGGCCGCAACCATGGGGCCGAGAGTGTGCGAGCTGGATGGACCGATGCCGATTTTGAAAAGCTCGAGGACACTGATGAACATGCTCTGCCTCACGAAAGGTCGTGGCGTTACGATTAGGGACGCATCGCACCGCTGTGTAGATAGAGTAATAGTGGTTTTGGTTGAGATTGCCACGCAGCGTATGTGCTGACAACGGTACCGAGAGTGGGTGTTTCAGTGGCTGCTGGTACTTTGAAATGGGTTCTGAACGATAGGTACCGGAGTCATTTTTGACTCCGGTACCTTATGGACTGTCCCGATTGCCATACATCCCTGTGAGGCGCCTGACGGCTTGGTGCTATTCGGCGGGTGGGACGTAACCCTCAACCTTCATACCACCATCACCGAAGAGGTACTTCTCCATCTGCTCCTCAAGTAGCTTGCGGTGTTCGGGGTTGATCGGGGTGAGACGATTCTCGTTGATCAGCATGGTCTGCTGACTTAGCCACATCTGCCACGCCTCTTTGCAGATATTATCGAAGATCTTCTGGCCGAGATCGCCCGGATAGGGTGGCAGGTCGAGCCCCTCGGACTCTTTGCCCAGCTTCACACAGTTAACCATTCGACTCATTGCTGACTCCTTCGATGTTCTGTTGCAGCCTCTTTAACAGGCTTGTAACCGGTGCGGCCAATCCGCGTCGGTTGGGTTGCCGGCTGTTATACCAGAGTGCCTGAGCCGCTTCCATCAAGCCCCCGCTGCAGCTACGGGTATGAATCAGCAGCGGGGTGATCTCAAGATGGAAGTGACTGAAGGTGTGACGCAGCACCGGCCACGTTTCGATCTGCTCAACTTGGCAGTGGTAGTGCTTGCTGCACCATGCCTCGACCTCGTCTTCATCGGTGAGTTCGGGAAAGCTCCACAATCCGCCCCAGATGCCATTCGGTGGGCGTTGCAGTAGCAGTACCTCATCCGCTTCGTTGACGATCAGCGCCATACGCGTGGTACGGGTTGGGATGCTCTTTTTCGGCTTTGGTGAGGGGAGCTCGGTGGTGCGTCCTTCGAGATGGGCATGACAGTCGGAAACCAGTGGGCACTGCTCACAGTTGGGTTGACTACGGGTACAGCAGGTGGCACCCAGATCCATCATCGCCTGAGTGTAGTCGGCGACCCGCTTATTCGGGGTGTGAGTTTCAGCGTAGGCCCACAGCTGTTTTTGTACGCCACTCTTACCCGACCACCCCTCAACGGCGTGGTAACGGGCCAGGACCCGTTTAACGTTGCCATCGAGAATCGGATGGCGCTGATGCATCGAGAGGGCGAGGATCGCACCGGCAGTAGAGCGACCGATCCCGGGCAGGGCAGTAACCGCTTCGATATCATCGGGAAATTCGCCGGCGTGCTCATTAACGATCTGCTGGGCGCAGCGGTGCAGGTTGCGGGCGCGGGCGTAGTAACCAAGACCGGACCAGAGGTGCAGTACCTCATCAAGCTCTGCGGCTGCCAGTGAAACGAGATCGGGAAAGTGTTCGATAAAACGATCGAAGTAGGGGATGACGGTGACGACCTGGGTCTGCTGCAGCATGATCTCCGAGAGCCAGACCCGGTAGGGGTTCGGGTTCTGCTGCCACGGCAGATCCTTGCGCCCGTGCTGGTCGAACCAGTTCAGGACGCGATCGGCAAAGCGCTGTTTCGCCAAGGGGAGTCAGGGGCGTATCAGAAGAGGCCCTTGAGCCCCTTCTTCAGGCTATCTTCGAGGTTGTTCTTCAGCTTTTTCTTCGCCTTCTCTTCGACCTTCTTCACCTCTTGTTTAACCGCCTCCTTCGCCTTGCCTTCCAGTACAGAGGCGAGGTCGAGACCGTAGCTTGGATTGGTGAAGGTGCCGCTGACCTTGATCGGAATAGTGAGGCCCTTCAGATCCTTCAGGTCATCTCCACCCTGGCCACTGAGGCTGCTGACGATGGCGGTCTTGACCTGATAGTCGATCTTCTCGCTGTTGAGATCAGCCGTGCCCTTGCCGTTGATCCGTAGTAGCGGTGATTTGGCCAGCAGGTCGTTGTTGCGTACCAGGCCATTGGTGACTGTGGCGCTGCCGCTTAGCTCAGAGAAGTCGGTTTTGTTATCGGCAGCGGGCGGTACCGTCTGCCCCTTCAGCTTCGCCTTCGCCTCACGAATCATCTGTGCGATGTTGAGACCATTGATCGCACCGTCGGTAAAAGAGAAGTTGAGCTTGCCGTTGAGGCCCGCCTTGAAGGCGTCGATCGAGTTGCCACTGGTAGTCAACTGGGTGGCGAAGTCGGCCCTACCACTGAGGGTGTCGCTGTTGGCCATATCCTTGAGCAGGGGTTCGGCCTGTACACCGCTGAGCTTCTCGTTGATGGAGAGCTTCGGCTGTTTGCCGCGTACATCGACCTTGATGTCACCGTTGTAGCTCCCCTCATACATACGCGCTGATGCGGGATGCATGCGCACCAGTCCATCTTTGGCCGAGAGGGTGAGGGTGACATCGCGGCTGTTGAGTCCGAACGCCTTGAGCTGCTTCACCTTGAGAGTGCCGTTGATGTTGAGATCACGCAGGGTATCGATCGGCAACAGTGGTTGGCTGGTGTCGGCAGGCGCCGACTCCTTCTTTGTCTCCTCTTCAGATTTGGGAGGCAGGTAACGGTCAGCATCGATGGTGTCGATATCGACATTGAAACGGATTGCAGGCTTGGCGAAGTTGTTGAGGTTTAGTGTCGCCCTGGCAGTGGTTTCATCAAGGGTGAGAGTGGTCTTGCTCAGTGCAATGGAGTCTTTGCCGCTCTTGATGGTGGTCTGCAGGGCGATCTTCTCCAGCACCGCCGGGTCGGAGGTCTCGGGGAGCGCCATGCCGATGCGATCGAAGGTTTTACGCAGGCTAAAGGGTGCGATCTTCAGACTGCCGTTGATCGCTGGTGCATCGACGATCTTGGTGCCGTTGAAGCTGCCGTTGAGGGCGATGCCTGCAGCGTTGAGCTGTAGCTTCGGCAGCTTGAGGGTCTGCTTGCCGAGATCGACGGCGAACTGGGTGTCGATGTCACTGCCGTCGAGCCCTGCTGTTTTGAAACCTTCAGGCAGTGATTCGGCCACGATGGTCAACAGCGGTCCCGCCTTTTTAAGGCTTGCCTTGAGGCTACCCTTGAGGGCCGGGTTATCGATGATCTGGCTGCCGTTGATCTGTGTATCGAGATCGAGTGCGGCAGAGGTGAACTTGAGCTTCGGCAGGGAGAGGGTCTGTTTGCCCAGATCGACCGCAAAGTCAGTATCAAACTTCGTCTGGTTGAAGGCGCTGGCATCGAAACCCTCAGGTAGTGACGCCTTGAAGGGTGCGAGCAGCTGTACCGCCTCGGCGATCTCTCCCTTCAGGCTGCCCGAGAGCTGCGGTTTATCCATAATCTGCTTGCCGTCGAGATTGCCCTCGATCTCAACACCGTTAAGTGCCAGGGTGAGGCCGCCGATTTTGAGCAGCTGTTGTGCCTGATCGATGCTGATGTCGGCCTTGAGGCTGCTCTGCAACTTTCCGCCCGGAACCAGTGGTGTGTTGAGATTGCTGGTCTGTTCAAACTGCTTAATGCTGTAACGTTGCTGTTCGACATCAATTGAGATCTCACCCTTGAGAGCGATATGACCCTTCATCTCGGGCTGGCTGCTATCGAGATCGAAGCTCATGGAGAGATCAAACGGCGTACCGGGGCGCAGCTCGCCACTCTCTAGTTCGAGTTTGCTAATGGCGATGCGCTGCTGCTGGCTCTGGTCGTCCCAGACGATATGGGCGTCGCTGATCGCCACACCACCGATGGCGAGAGAGGCGAGTTTGGGTGCATCACCCTTGTCGTCGGTTTTCTCTTCGGCTTTTGGGCTACCGGCAAGATCGTCCCAGTTGCTCTTGCCGTTTTTATCACGGCTCAGGGTTAGCTGCAGGCCGTTGAGTTTGACGGTATCCATCTCCAGCTCTTTTTTCAGCAGCGGCAGCAGTTTGACTCGTACCTCAGTGCTCTCAATTCGTGCAAAGGGTGCGCTGCCAAAACCGGCCGCGTTGCTCAGCTGGGTGGCACCCAGCTCAAGCCCCAGCCAGGGGAACAGAGAGAGACCGATATCACCCTCTATCGCCAGTTCGCGACCGGTCTGCTTCTTCACCGCTTCGGCGATCTCGCTCTTGTAGTCGTTGGGGTCGACCAGCACGGTGACGGCGATGGCCGCGATCACCACCAGTGCAACCAACGTGGTGAGGAGAATGGAGATGAGCTTAAAGAGCTTCTTCATGGCTGAGAATCCTTAATCTTGTGTGAGCCGTTTGGGTCCCTGTGAGAATGATAATACAGCCTGCTGCGACTGCCATCTCTGCCATTATATGGCCCTTCTTTGATATTTTGATATTTATCAATTATCCATTTCTTCTGTGGGGGTAAGATGCGCCCAGGTGAAGTTTTGAAGCGACGGATCCGTGACGTCTATTTAAGGATATGAGAGGTAAGCATGGCTATTGAGCTCTATAACGATGGGAACCATAAATGCATCGCCTATGAAGACCTGGTGGTGTGCGATAAGGAGAGGGATGCTGCAGCGGCGGGTAGTCGTCAGGTCAACTCCTGTGAGAGTGTGCAGTCGAATCAGTTTTTGATCGTCAATGATGGTCACGCGGCGGTGATCGATCCGGGTGGCAATCTCACCTATACCCGCCTCTTTATGGCGATCAGCGACCATGTGGTGGTGAAGAATCTCGATTATGTGATCGCCTCACATCAGGATCCCGATATTGTCGCTTCACTTAACAAGTGGCTGGTTGGAACCCACTGCAAGGTGATTGTCCCGGAGCTGTGGGCGCGGTTTGTACCGCACTTCTGCACCCCTGGAAATACCATCGGTCGCATTATTGGGATTCCAGATGAGGGGATGGATATTCAAATCGGAAATGGCGTGATCAAGGCGTTGCCAGCGCACTTCCTCCACTCTGAGGGAAACTTCCACTTCTATGACCCGGTCAGCAAGATTCTCTTCTCCGGTGATGTTGGCACCTCTGCGGTGGAGAGTGAGAAGCTTGCGATTCCAGTGCAGGACTTTGATGCCCATATTCCCAACATGATTGGCTTCCATCAGCGATATATGAATAGCAACAAGGTATGCCGTCTCTGGGCCAATATGATCCGCACCCTCGATGTTGAGGCAATTATCCCGCAGCATGGCCCCGGTTTTAAGGGCAAGGAGATGGTCGGAAAATTTCTCAACTGGTTTGAATATCTCGAGTGTGGTGTCGACCTGCTCGATCAGACCCACTTCCGCGTGCCGGGTCTCAACGCAGCCTGAATGGTTGTTTTCACCCGGTCCTGTCAGGGCCGGGTCTCCCCTTCCACACGACTGTTCTTATCCCGTCCTTGTTCGTTGTGGTGATATTGCCGCTGGCGAGGTGCGGTTCTTAACCTCCTGAATTTCTGCGGTTTGTGACATATCGCAAATAGGCTTAGTCTTAAGAGCGAGGATATGTATTCGGATCGTATTGATCGCAGTGAAGGGGTCGAATGATGTCAGATAACGAGCAGGATATTTCAGTGATCGGCTCCAGTTGTCCGGTACCGCTGATCAAGCTCTCCCAGGCGGTGGCAGAGATGGCGCAGGGTGAGACGCTGACTATTACAGGAGATGACCCGATATTTGAGGTCGGGGTTAGGGATTTCTGTGAGGCGAATGGGCATGAGATCCTCGATGTAAAGGTGCATGCCGGTGGCCGGATTGAGATCCATATCAAGGTCTGAGCGGGGTGCGGCATGTCCAATAGTGAACAACAGCTGAATTCTAAACAGACGCCAAAGCGCAGCACGATCATGCTGGTAAGTGGTGATCTCGATAAGGCACTGCTCGCCTTTGAGATTGCCACCGGTCAGGCGGCGATGGGCATGGAGGTGACGATGTGGTTTACCCTCTATGGCGTCAACTGTCTGAAAAAACCACGCTCAATCTTTTCGCTGTCGAAGTGGTTGCCGAAGCAGAGTGGTGATAGCAAAGGGCATAAGGCCAAAACAGACCACTTTCTGCAGCATCTGCTGCGTCTGCTCAACCGAGATGGCGCGAATCGAATCCCACTCTCACAGCTCAATCTTTTTGGTGTTGGACCATGGGTGCTCGGCAAGATCATGCAGCGCAAAGGTATGGCGCCGCTTGAGGATCTGATTCGCTATGCCGAGGAGTTGGGAATCCGTTTCCGCGTCTGTCAGATCTGTGTCGATGCCCTGGCCCTCCATATGGAAGATGAGCTGGTGGTTGAAGCCGAGGCGCTGGGTGTCAGCAGCTATACCATCGATACCAATAACGCACACTACAATGCTGTTATCTAAGCGCAGGCGCTGCTGATGGGCGCAGCCCCTAACGAGGAACTGGCAAGACTAAAGGAGCAAGTCGCACTACAGGAAAAGGAGATCGCTCTGCTGCTCGATGTCTCGCGGCAGATCGTCACACTGCTCGACATTGAGCAGGTGTTATCACTGGTCGCTGACCGGGCCATGGAGCTGATCCAGGCGGAGAGCCTGCTGATCCCCATCATCAATAAAACCACCACCCACTATCTCTACCAGGCGACCAGCGGCAAGAATGCTGATCTGATCAAGGGGCAGCAGTTTCCAATCCATGTTGGTATGTGCGGCTGGGTCTTAACCCATGAGCGACCGCTGATGTTCGGTCGTGACTACCCCTGGGAGATGGATGAGAAGACACGTTGGGAGGAGGGCAAGGAGTCGGCACTGTTGGTACCGCTGATCGCACGTGGACGGATTATCGGTGGTCTCTCGGGCATCGGTCGTGCGGGTGGTGGCAGCTTTACCCAGCGTGACCTTGAACTGCTGATGCTGTTTGCCAATCAGGTCAGTGTTGCGATCGAGAATGCCCAGGTGTTCCGCGAATTGGAGACGGAGAAGGAGATGGCGGAGATCACCCTTCACTCGATCGCCGATGGGGTGATCCGTACCGATGCCAGGGGGATAGTTCAGTACCTTAATCCAGTGGCCGAGTTTCTGACGGGGTGGAAACGAAACAGTGCTGTTGGCCAGCACGCCGATCAGCTGTTGCCACCGATGATTAGTGAGGAGCGCGCGGTATCGTCGGTGGTAACGCGCTGTCTCGAGAATAGAGAGACAGTGGTTGAGAGTGACTATGAGTTTCTGCCTAAAGGGCTCGAGGAGCGGCTGATTGTGCAGCTGTCGGCCTCGCCGTTGCATAGTAGTGACGCTGAGTTGAGCGGTACCGTTTTGATCTTCCGTGATATTACCCAGGCGCAGGAGATCGCCACCACCATGGCCTACCAGGCGAGTCATGATGCGTTGACTGGACTCTTTAATCGAGCAGTGTTCGAGGAGCGGCTCGAGCAGCTGATCAGCGAGTCGCGAGAGAACGATGCGGAACACACGCTACTCTATCTCGATCTCGACCAGTTCAAGATCGTTAACGATACCTGCGGACATCTGGCGGGCGATGAACTGTTGCGTCAGATCAGTGGCGAGATGAAAGAACAGCTACGCCACGATGACCTGTTGGCGAGGCTGGGTGGTGATGAGTTTGGTCTGTTGCTGGCCCATTGTGATGAGCAGTGTGGTGCACGCATTGCCGAGACGCTTAAGGACGCGATCAGTGATTTCCGCTTTGTCTGGAAGGAGAAGAGCTTCTTTATAGGGGTGAGTATCGGTGTGGTGCCCATTACGCGTCACGCTGGCAACTACACCTCGCTGCTGGTGGCTGCCGATCGCGCCTGTTACGCCGCCAAGGATCGAGGCAGAAACCGTATTCATCTCTATCGTGAGGAGGATGTCGATCTGAATCGACGCCACGGTGAGATGGAGTGGGTGCACCAGATCAGCCAGGCGATGATGGAGGATCGTTTTGTCCTCTTTGCCCAACCGATCCGCCCCCTACAGGCACAAGATCAGAAGGCGCGGCATGAGCTGCTGCTACGAATCCGTTCTGAGAGTGGCGAGCTGACACCGCCGGGCGCGTTCATTCCCGCCGCTGAGCGCTACGACAAGATGACCGAGATCGATCGCTGGGTGGTGGCGACAGCGATCTCAAAGATTGGCTCTTCGCTTGTGCGTCAGTCGCAGGGGTGTGTCTCGATCAACATCTCCGGTCAGTCGCTTGGTGATGGTGCCTTTCTCGATTTCGTCGTGGATGAGATCCACGCCAAAAAGGTCGATACCGAACTGGTCTGCTTTGAGATTACTGAGACAGCGGCAATTAGCGATTTCACCAATGCGCTCAAGTTTATCAATACGCTAAAGGGGTATGGCTGTAAGTTTGCACTGGATGACTTTGGCAGCGGTCTCTCCTCGTTTGGTTATCTAAAGAACCTGCCGATCGATTTCATTAAGATCGATGGCATGTTTGTTAAGGATATCCTCGATGACCCGGTCGATTTGGTGCTGGTCGAGGCGATCACCAAAGTGGCGCATGAGATCGGTGTGCCGACCATTGCAGAGTTTGTCGAGAATGAGGCGATTGAACAGAAGTTGAAGCAGATCGGTGTCGATTACGCACAGGGATACCATATTGGCTACCCAGAGCCGTGGGAGCTCGATTAGTTATAGTTCTCTTGTGGTCTCAGATTGGCCCCAATAGTGCGCATGTTCTGCGCTCCTCTGGCTGCAAATCACACTAAGTGGATGTAGACTTCCGCTGACCGCCATGGATAGCGAAGCGAAGGCGGTTAGTCCGCGATAGTCGACGCCGTCTGCCTATTCGTAGTTGAGAGCGAGAGCGAACGACGATCACCGCGTTTGTACTGAGGATTAACAGTACCCTCTCTCTATCTATCAAGGAGTTTCGAATTGTCTCTCGATGCTGTCTATATTACTGCGGGTCCCGATGTCGTATTTGAGGAGTTTGATGGCGACCTGGTAGTGCTCAACCTAACCACGGGGCGCTATTTTGGCTTCAATCAGGCGGCGGGCGTGATCTGGCGAGCAATGATGGAGAGCGCAACGCCGAATGAGATTTTGGCGAGTGTGGCAGAGCATCCCGTACTAAATGCAGAGGTGATGGGTGGTTTTGTTAACCGTCTGGTCGAGTTTGAGTTGTTGGTTGTCGACCCTGATGGCACATCTCGTACGCTCGAGTCAGAGACGGTTGAGCTGTTGGTGGCAGTAGCAGAGGTGCCTACGGTTGAGTCCTATGATGATCTGGCTGACCTGATGGTGGTTGATCCCATTCACGATACCGACCAGGCAGTAGGCTGGCCTCAGACAAAACAGGATGGTTAAGGGTAGGAGAGTGGCAGGTAGCCCGGTCTGATGGAGATCTCTCAGCCGCTGGTCTCAACCAGTACACTGCTCGAATTCTTCGATTCACTCTTTGTTTACTTCGATGATGTTTTCGAGGCTGCGCCTTTCAGCGTAGAACGAAAGATTGCTGGAGAACGGTTCGACTGCCGTTTCTACGATAATCACTACGCTGAGCTTGCAGAGACCGCGCTCTCTGACGCCAACCAAAGCGCTACTGAGGGCCGGTGTTCAATATTGGTGGCGCATGCGGGGGTTGAGAATGTGCCGCTGCCGCCTGTGTGGAGTGAACAAGAATTTCGTGAGCGTGAGATTGAAGCGAAGTTCTCATCGTCGCGATATCGCTTCCACTATTTTCATCCCAAGTCCTTCTGGCAGATTTATGACCGCGATACACAGCGCGGTGTTCAGTTGATGTTACGACCGGATCTCTATCCCGACTGGGACCCTGGCTCCCCACTGCGCAATTTTTTGCACTGGCACTTTGCGGCAAAAGGGATGGCGTTGATTCACTCAGGCACTCTGGCCGAAGAGGGGATAGGGGTTCTGTTGGCGGGAGCAGGTGGTTCTGGCAAGTCTGGCACTGTGATTGCCGGATTGATGCAAGGGATGCAGAGTGTGGGCGATGATTATGTGCTGGCCGAGTGTGGCGAGCAGGTGAGAGCACATGCGCTGTTGACTACCTTGAAGCAGGATCCGGATGGCTATTCGCGTTTAAGCCTCGCTGATCGTTTACCAAATGATATTCCGCTGAATTGGCAGGGCAAGCATCAGTTTAATCTCGCGGATGTGAGTGATATCGACCAACAGGCAAGTATCGAGATCAAGGCGCTCTGCCTACCGAAGGTGGTCGGTGCTGAGATGACGACCATAAGGCCAGCCAGTCGCAAGGAGGCATTTCTATCGCTAGCACCTTCAGGAGTGACACAGATGCCGGGGGATCGGGATATTGGTTTTGCTTTCTGTGGTGAGTTGATTCGGCGTTTGCCCTGCTACGTGATTGAGCTGGGTTGTGACCCTGTTGAAGTGATCGCTACATTAAAGGCGCATATCGGGACATTGAATTGATGAAAGTGACTGTTATAATTCCGGCCTACAATCGGGCAGATTTTCTTGAATATTCGATAACATCACTGCTGCGCCAACGAGATGTCGTCGATCTTGATCTGCTGGTGGTTGATGACGGTTCGACAGATGAGACACCGCAACTGATGGGGCGTCTGATGGCGGAGGAGCCCGCGCTGCGTTACCTGCGGCAGGAGAATGGTGGTGTGGCGAAGGCGCGTAATTGCGGATTGGATAATCTGCTGCCCGAGACGGAGTTGGTAACGTTTCTCGATTCCGACGATATATCTCCACTGGGACGTTTCGCTGCAGATCTTCCACTATTCGATGAGGATCCAACGCTCGATATCACATACGGTCGCCTGCTCTATGTTGAGCGTCTTGATCGGGATGCATTGGAACCAGCAGCCGATGCTCGAAGTGTCGATATCAGGGGGATTCAGCTGGCGTGCATAATAATCCGTCGCAGTTTTCTAGAGCGTGTGGGGCACTTTGATGAGGAGTTTGTGCAGGCCGAAGATACAGATTTCCTGCTCAGAGTTTTTGAGTCGGCACCCAACTATAAGATTACTGACACTAGCTGTGTCTACTATCTGCGTCATCCGGGTAATATCACAAAACGAATCGATGAGGGTCGGCGCTTTTTTATGCGTGCGCTACATAAATCGGTTCTGCGACGTAAGGCGGACCCGAGCATTAAATCGGTCGGGGCGATATTCGAAAATCAGAATCCTGAGCGGTTGGAGTTTTACTGATGTTTGAGTATGCCGTTGTTATCCCAGCCTACAATGCGTCACGCACCCTGGAGGAGGCGCTTGAGTCGGTTTTTTCACAGAGTGTGCCTCCCGCTGAGGTGGTCGTTGTCGATGATGGCTCTACCGATGATACGGCTGCACGGGCGCGGGCTTTCGATTCGCGTGTGACGGTGCTTGAGCAGCAGAATAGTGGGCCCGGTAATGCCACTTCGAACGGGGTAAGGGCTACGAGCTCTCCTGTCATCGCGACGCTCGATGCCGATGACCTCTGGTTGAAGGAGAAGATGGCGTTGCAGCTCGCCGAGCTAGAAGGTGAGCGGACATTATCGGGACTCTTCTGCAAGCAGCGGGTTTTTCGTCATGGTGACAATGACCGTAGTGGTGGGCGGATTCAATCTGGATTGAATCGGAGCTGTCTGGTGATCTATCGAGAAGTGTTTGATTCGGTAGGCGATATTATCGATCCGCCGGGAGGTTGTGGTGAGATGATCGATTGGCTCGGGCGTGTGCGTGAGGCGGGCTATCAGCTAAAGGAGCTCGATCAGATACTTGCACTGCGCCGTGCCATCCCCGGAAGCATGACCAGTCAGCGTGATGCAGAAAAGAACAGGGGTTATCTCCACGTGGCGCGCCAGGCGATGCTGCGTCGCCGCCAACAAGAACAGGGTAATAGTTAGTCGAACCGATGTCGTTCTGTTTCCGATGTTTTCCAAAAATGAGTTGGGCGTGGCCTCAGGGTGATCACGATCAGCTTCTGTTTTGCGCCGTCTCTCCTGATCGTGATGTGGCGTTGGAACAGTTTTCGCGCTGGTTATCGAGAAACAATATCGATGATCTGACATTTCGTGAACACCGCTTACTGGCAGCCATTGCCGAACGATTTGGCAAATCATTGGCGCACCATAGCGAATATCCACGCTTAGCAGGTCTGCAGCGCATGCTCTGGACCAAGTCACGCATGGCAATCAACGAGTCGTTGCCGATGTTGCGCAGATTGGTCGAAGTTGGCATTGATGTGATGCTGATCAAGGGCGCGGCCAGGATTGCACTGAATGAGTCCGACCAGAAGGCGCGCGTGGCGCACGACATCGACATCCTGATCCGATATGAAGATTTTCAGCGAGCAATAGAGTTGCTGGTTGAAAATGGCTGGAGGTATGACTCGGGGGAGACGCTGCTCTCTCTGAAGAGTCGCCTTTCTGCGATACGAGGTATTAACCTCTTCAAAGGAAGGCTAGGTGATATCGATCTTCATCAGGCGGCCTTCAAACTCAACGAACCACTTCGTGATGGCACGCAGGGGTTGTGGGGGCGTGCAGAGAAGGCGAACTTTTTCGGCCTTGAGCTGTTTGTTCCCTCGGTTGAGGATCGCATGGTGCTCGCCATTTCACATGGTGGGGTGGATGGGCACTCCCACAGCGATTGGTTGGTCGATTGCGCATTGGCCGCCTCGGATGAGGCGTTTAACTGGCAGCGCTTTGTCGAGATTGTTGTTGAACAGCAGATTGTCGTGCCGAGTCGAATTGCCCTGGGTTATCTGCAGCAGCGACTTGGTGTTGTGATTCCGGATTTCGTCATTGACGCGTTGGAAAAGGCTGATCGCCAGAGTCTATCTGGTCGGTGGACTGAACTTGTTCTGGCTAAGCCGATGACGGATGTATCGTTGCCTGGTTGGGTGCTTCTCCCCTTAATTAAAATTCTGCGTATACGTTATGAGCGGCGTGGCAGACGTTCCGAGTCGCAGGTTGTTAAGGTGTTGCGCGGTCGTGTCCAACGGAAAGGTGGTGTCAATCCTGAAGGTGAACCAGCACTTCGTAGTTGCATTGAGACGGAGCATGTAGAGGCAGCCGGTGCTTATCTTTGCAAAATCGAAATGACGGTATCGCTGCCAGCGGTCAACCGGCGGCTTGAGTTCGAGTTAAATAGTGAGACACGCCATATAGCAAGACTGCGAGCCCGCACGGTTAGTCGTGCACCCGGTATCGCCATAATCTCTTTTGAAGGTGAGTTGGGCCTGTTGTCAGAGGATGTAGTGCTGTGGGTAGAGTCGAGACCGGTCAGCCAGAGTCGCACTAAAACGAAGGGTTTGCAGCAGGAAAAATATGAAGCGCTTCCGTTTGTACTCAATAGCGCGCAGCTGACCAGGATTTAATCAGCGCTACTATTTCACGCGCTCGGCGACAGTACGTTATCACCCTCGTGCAGTAATGAGATTGGAGCGGGTGATGGGAATCGAACCCACGTGATCAGCTTGGGAAGCTGAAGTTCTACCATTGAACTACACCCGCAATCAGGCCGTGATAGTTGCACTTGTCCCCATTTCAGTCAATCGGTCAGAGCGTGTAACTCAATAGACGCTCTCTGAGTGATGATTGATCTGCATCAATG
The DNA here is from genome assembly GCF_002020875.1 of Solemya pervernicosa gill symbiont. Classification (NCBI taxonomy): domain Bacteria; kingdom Pseudomonadati; phylum Pseudomonadota; class Gammaproteobacteria; species Solemya pervernicosa gill symbiont. Next base: position 37,806 of record NZ_MPRL01000075.1, read on the forward strand.
CCATCCCAGGTAGTCCCCACTGAAAATAAAGGTGCTCAGAAGCAGGATTTTCCAATACATTGATAGATAGAATAATACACCCAATGAAAAAGTCCCGTTACAGTCAGTCCCAGATCATCAGCATCCTCAAGGAAGCAGAAAATGGCGTGCCGGTCGCCGAGTTGTGCCGAAAGCACGGCATGAGTGATGCGAGTTTTTACAATT
>NZ_MPRL01000076.1:0-22259 GCF_002020875.1 Solemya pervernicosa gill symbiont
TCTTCGTCGTTCGCTCTCGCTCTCAACTACGAATAGGCAGACGGCGTCGACTATCGCGGACTAACCGCCTTCGCTTCGCTATCCATGGCGGTCAGCGGTCGAGATCGTCTCTCAAGATCGCCGCCTGGATCTCCTGCATCAGCGTTAGCAGCTGTTTATGCTCATTGTCGATCTCCTCAACTCCGAGCTCATAGATTTTTCGCCACACCAGATCAACCACAACTCACTCCAAAGGTATTAAACACCTATACCAGAACAAACCACCTATTTGCTCAGTCGCGGGAGAACACCCATTATGTGCAACGATAAAAACGTCGCTCAACCTAGGGTAATAATAGACCTACTCCAATAAACAGCTCGCCAGTATGGCTCTTGATTGCTCTATAATGACGCCCAATAACTGAACCGGAGTAAACCATGCAGATCAGCAAAGATAAGGTCGTCACTATCGAATACACCATGACCGATGAAGCGGGAAAGATGGTCGATACCACTGATAACCGTGACGCCCTCTCATTCATTCAGGGCAGCGGCCAGCTGATTCCAGCCCTGGAGCAGGCGCTCGAGGGGCATAGCTCCGGTGAGCAGTTACAGATCACACTCCCCCCCGAACAGGGCTACGGCGAACGCGACGAGCGCCTGGTCAAGGAGATTCCTCGAAGCCAGTTTCAGGTGCCGGGAGAGATCGAACTCGGGATGCTGTTCCAGGCACAAAACGGCGACCACGCAGTGCCCGTAACCGTCGTTAAGTTCGATGAGGAGACCGTCACTATTGATGCCAACCCACAGTTGGCCGGCACGACTCTGAGTGTCGATATCGTCATCGTCGAGGTACGCGATGCGATCGCCGAGGAGCTTGAGAGTGGTGAGGTGCAGGAGATTAACGAGATCTACCAGCAGGAGATGGCTCGCAACAAAGAGTCTGAGTAGCAGCGAACTTACCCCGGTGTACGTACGCAGCGTGCATAGTTATAGACGTAGCGCACATCACCCTGCGGTCCAAAGTAGTCTGGGTAGTCACCAATGTTGCCCGACTTGGGATCGCTGCGTTGCGCACCTGCACCGTGCACATCGAGCAGCTCCTCTCCCACACCGATTGCCTGAGTCACTACGTTGAAACGTCCCTGCGCCTCACCAAAGGCGACATAGATAGCATGATCACCGGCAATAGGACCATCGAGGTGCGTGGTGCTACTCCAGTAGAAGGGGTAGTTGGTATTGCCATCGGGATCGAGCATGGTGACCACCTCAAACAGAGGATCGATGGCGGGTGTGCCGCTGATATCGGGCGCACGACTGTAATCGACGATACTCTGTAACTCCTTGGCGTTGGGTAGTCGCCAATCACTGCGGCTCGCATCGCTCACCCCTTCACACCAGGCAAGCGCCTCACGCCAGTCGACCCGGCCATCACCCTGACTTCCTGCCGTTCCGGCAAAGCTGCTGCTGTCACGCTGCATCCACTGCAGGCCGGTGGCGCTATCGGTAATGGTGTTGTCGCCATTATCGGCAAAGCTATTCTCAAACGCCTCGCTGCCGCGCACCAGACGCAGGTTCCACGCCCCCGATTGCGGATAACCCTTGATACGGCCATCGATAAAATTTACACCGAAGAAGGCGGCTTGACCGTCGAAAACGGTTCCCACATAGGCGGTTGAGGTGAGGTACTGTGCATCGATATACCGTGTGCCGGTGGAGAAGAACTCCATATCGAAATAGCCGGTATCGATATAGGGCACGGCATCGTTCTCAGACATGCCGGTTGAGCCGCTGAAGTCGATCAGTGAGTAGAGTTCCTTGATGGTCGGGACTCGCCAGTCGATATAACCGGCGTGGCTTGAAGCCGCGGCAACACTGTCGCCATCGGTGAAGGTAACGTCATTGATGGTTACCGCTGACCACATCAGGCCGGTGTTATTGTCGGTGACCGTCTCGTCACCATTATCAGTGTAACTGGGCTGCGGCCCCACATAATCACCATCCTGACCCGTTGGCGCGCTGCTGCAACTGATGGCGCCACCCGTGGTTGAATAGCAATTGTCCTGTCCGGCATCGACGACAACAAAGCTTGCTACGGGCGTGTTCGAGACTACCTCTTCGACTGCCGTCACCTCATCGACCTCATCGGTCGCCACCGTGACACTACTACTGCCTCCAACACAACCACTCAGCAGCAACACTGAACTCACAACCGTCACCACATCTCTCATCACACACTCCCTCTTGTTTAGGGGACAGTATCGAGAGCAACTGTGGAGAGAGTGTGGTGTTAGGGTGAAAGCAGGTTGAAGATCTGGCTAATTGGGGTTGTTCGCTAGCTGCGCAGACAGTGCCGGATAGTTCGAGTCAGGCTGGCAATCACAATCGGCTTGTCGACCACTGCATCCATACCTGACTTGATGTAGTTCTCGCGCTCATCGTTCATTACGCTGGCGGTCAGGCCGATGATCGGCAGTGCCGCGATCGCCGCATCACTATCGGTCCGAATCTGGCGTGTAGCACTGATGCCATCCATCACCGGCATATGCACATCCATCAGTACCACCTCGAATGACTGCTGGTGGACCATCTCAATCGCCAGCGCACCATTCTCCGCCTCGTAGACTTCATGCCCCTGCTGGCGCAAAAGGGTGGTGGCCGCAAGACGGCTGATTGAATCGTCATCGACCACCAGGATAGTTAGCTTACGGTCACTCTCATCTCTTTCGGTGGCCCCGCTCTCATCAATCTGCTCGGCAATCGGTAGTACCACCTCAAGTTCAAAGTGGCTCCCCTCCCCCTCACGCGATGAGACATCGAGACGACCCTGCATCGCATCGACCAGTCGTTTGCTGATCGCCAGGCCCAGCCCTACCCCCTCATTATCGATCCGCTCGGGGGGTGATCTGATGAAAGCTGTCGAAGATGTCCTGCACCTTCTCAGGGGGGATACCGATACCGCTATCCTCGACGTTAACAAGCAGTCGATAGTTCGATGCATCGATCAATTCACCACCGATGGAGAGCTTCACATCACCCTCGCTGGTGAACTTGCAGGCGTTACCGACCAGATTGACGATAATCTGCACCAGCCGCTGCTCATCAGCAATCAATCGCGCAGGCAGTTTTTCACTCACCTCGGTGGTGAAATCGACACGCCGCCCCTCAAACAGCGGCTCGGTCAGAATCTGGATATCGATTACCCACTGGAAGGTATCAAACGGTCTGGGTAGCAGCTCCAGACGGCCCGACTCGATCTTGGAGATATCGAGCAGCTCATCAATCAGCGAGAGTAAGTTCTTACCAGAACGGTCAATCGTCTCCAGATAGTGCTGCTGCTCATCACTCAACTCGGTCGCCTGCATTACCTGCACCATGCCGAGCATGCCGTTCATCGGCGTACGGATCTCGTGACTCATATTGGCGAGAAACAGGCTCTTGGCACGGCTCGCCTGCTGCGCCTCACCGAGCGCCGAATCGAGCTCGTTAACACTCACCTCCAGCGCACTGTTCTTGGCATTGAGCTCCTTCTCATAGTGCGACATCTGTACGGTGTAACTACGGGTGAGCAGGCTGGCAATCAACATTCCGAGCACTGCCGTCACCAGCGCGTTTTCAGAGAGCTGTAGATCGAACAGATTGGCACAGATCACAATCGCCGCCAGAACCGCCGCCGTCATGAACACACCGGCACGCTCACCGAGCAGCACATAGGTGATATAGATGACGAAGTAGTACCAGATCAGGCGGAACTCATCGCCCGGTACAAATATCATCGCCGAGGTGAAGACATAGAAAGAGAGGATGACAAAGGCGATCGCCACATTCTCATAACAGGCCTTGGAGCGACGGATATAGATCAGCAGTGCGATAGAGATAAACGAGTAGACGTAGTCGACCTTGGCGTGAATCTCACCGATATCGTTGATACCGAGATCACTCAACAGGGCAAACAGCAGGGAAAACACCGCCGCAATCACCATGATGGTGTTGAGGATTTTAAATTTGAATACCAGGTCCGCTTCGCTCTTGTCGAAGGTAAAACCACTTTTCAAAATATCTTTAAACGCCATCTACAACCGCGACTCTGCCAAGCTGTGGCGCTGTAATTGATACAGGGATACGCCACTCATTAGGGATCAGGGATTAGCTCAATATTAGTGGATCAATAATACACCAAATACGACCAACCTCAGATCGTAAGAGGAGTCACAGCCCCCATTCCGGTGCACAAAGGTTCAGACCTTGTCCGAGCTGACCTTCTCAAATACACGACTACTATTCCCACAGCTCTGCTTCGCCTGGTACATGGCACTATCGGCAGAATGAATCAGGCTATCGATGGAATCACCATTATCGGGGTAGATACAGATTCCGACACTAATTCCGATCTCAATCTCATTACCCTGAAGCTGGTAGGGTTGTCTCAATCGATTGATCAGCTTTTGAGCCACCAGAGAGGCGGCCTCACGATCTCGTATATTGCTGAGACTCACCACAAATTCATCACCACCGAAACGCGCTACTGAGTCGGCGAATCGCAACTCATCGGTCATACGCCGCGCCACCTCTATGAGAATTTAATCACCTGCCTCATGACCCAGCTGGTCGTTGACCGGTTTAAAACCGTCCAGATCTAGAAACAGCAACGCCATCCGCTCTTTCGAACGTTCGGCAAGTGCAACTACTCGCTCCATCTGCTGATAGAAGAGGCGACGGTTTGGCAGATTCGTCAGCGTATCGGTTCCTGCTAACCGCTCCAGCTTCTCCTGGACCGAAAGATTCTCCTGCAGCAGGCTGGCAATCTTTGGCAGCATCACCCGAATCAGGCGGGAGAGTCCTACCACCAGTAGACCAACGCCCACCAGTGATACCACCCACATATAGTTCAGATGGAGTTCATGCATGATCTCCATGGCGCGGGCCATTGGCATCACTAATGGGAAGAGATGCATGGTTGCAAGATCAACCATGTAGAAGAGTGCGATCACACCCAGACCTGCGATGGTGATTAACATCAATCGATAGACACCAAGCTCACGCAAGGTATCGGTATGGCGATAACAGGTGAAAACGACGTAGAGAAAGACACCGATGATCAGCAGATCGATCAGTGTCATGATGAAAATCGAGTTCCAGATCATGGAATGATTATAAGCACAGCACTTTTTCGCGCGCGAGATACCACACTTTATCGACAGTAATTTCGCTTCGATCTTGCGTGCGACGGTTGAAGCCGTCAGCGACTATGCCTGACCCTTTTTTCCTAGCCAGATCATATGCCGTCCACCGCCATGACGACCACGGGCTCGTGCACGATGCTCCTCGACTGCAAAACCTGCCCGTTTCAGCCGCTCACTAAAACCGCGATCGGGGCTGATCGACCAGACCCCCAGCAGACTACCAGGACGAAGCGCACGCATTGCTGCTTTCAATCCCGCCGGACTGTAGAGCGCATCGTTCTCTTTGCGTGTCAGCCCCTCGGGGCCGTTGTCGACATCGAGCAGAATCGCATCGTAATGACTCGACTGAGAGCGGATCAGCTGACCCACGTCACCCTCGTGTACCGAAACTCTTTTATCATTGAGCGGTTTACCCGCGACCTCTGCCAGCAGGGTTCTGTTCCAGGCCACCACCGCAGGCACCAGTTCGGCAACCTCCAGCTCTGCCTCAGCCCCCAGATTTTGCAGCGCTGCTGCGAGGGTGAAACCCATACCCAGCCCGCCAATCAACACCTTTGATTGTTTATGATCGACAAGCTGCCGACAGGCCAGTTCAGCCAACGCATCCTCTGAACCGTGGACGCGGCTATTCATCAGCTCGACGAGACCCGACTTGATCGAATACTCATCACCACGGCGGTAGAGTCGCAGCTCACTCCCCTCACCGGGCACGCTAGCGGTATCGAGTAGTTCCCAGGGTCGCATGGTGATCTCACATTTGTTGCGGTAATCCTTCAGGATCGGAGTCCATCACTGCAGGCACTCCGAGGTGTGGCTGCCTATTCTCCCTCAGATGGAATCGAAATGCGCTGTGAACGCGATACGTCTAGATGAGTGCCGGGTGGGTTTCCGTTCTGATCACTGTGACAGGGTATCGACACACACCAAACCCCACGGCGCATTAGAAAGAAGATGGTATGTGACGACTACCAGAGACTGGTGTCGCGTTTCCAGCGCAGGTAGAGCGGTATGATGATCATCACAACCAGAATAAAGATCAGTATCCCGCGATTAATTCCCCAGAGTTCAGCCAACTCTGCTGGCAGGTTTGCCCCCAGTGCAACGACCGCCGTGAGCATCACCAATGCCAGTGCACGGTAGACGAGCAGTCCGATAAAGATCATCACCAGCAGCGCCCCCTTGATAGCGGCGGGATCGAAACCGAGCTTATCGATCAAGGCGGCTGGCAGGTTAATGATTACAACCATCAACGACACCAGTGAGATCAGCGCAATTTGCAGAAAATAGCGATACACGAGAATAAGATCCGACGCCTGCTTTCGACGTTCTGTTTGTAATGTATAAGCGGCTTTAGTTCAACTCCACTTCAGCGTGGAAACATTCGTAAATGAGAAATGAATCCTCGGCATTTAATCCTTGATCAGGGTAAATTGCGTCTCAGCAGTCGATTTATCGATACTCACCCACATCTCGCAGTAGGCCTCATCGATCGGCGGCCCCTCACCACAGCTAACGCAGAAGACGATCTGTGCAAAGAAGACTCCGACACGGACCTTGATCTGCTGTTCATCATCGCCGATCTCGTTGATTACCACGCCCAGGTCGTTATCGAAGACGGTATTGCCCTCATCAATCGCCTCGGCGAGTGGTAGCACATCTTTTCTGAAACACTCCATTTCACGCTTGAAACTCTCACTGAAGGCCTCCTTACCCCAGTCACGCCGTGCATTTGGCATCTTGGCCATCGATCTATTCCCGCCTGTATCTCGACTGTAGCAGCGCTACTTCTTGTTAAAGGTACTGGTATCCCAGACCGACTTGGGCTTTGTCTTCGGCTTCGACTCCGCATCACGCTTTGGCTTGTCTGTGGCGCTGGGTTTTTCGTTATACCGGTTAGGCTTCTCACCACCCTTGGGGCGACTGTCATCCTTGGGTGCGGAGTCACGCTTGGTGAACTCATCACCTCGGTGTTTGATCTGCAGCCCCTTCAGGAAGAGCCGTAGCACCTGATCCTTACACTCGCGGTAGTTCTTATGTCCCGGCTTGCGGAAGAAGGCGCTCAGCTCATGTTTGCTGATATGCGCATCGGCCAGCGTCATGGTCTCAATGATATCTTCAGCCTTGAGGTCGAGCGCAATTTTCAGCTTTCTAAACACCGCGTTGTTGTCCAGACGCTGTTCCGGCTTGGGCTGCTCACCCTCTTTTTTGCCACGTTTGCTGTTGATAAAGCCGTTGAGGAAGGCCGCCATACGCATATCATTGCACTCACGGAAATCGGCATCTTCATCCTTCTTCAACCAAGACATCACCTCAGCTCGAGTCACCTCGAAATCGGCCTGTGCAAAGATCTCAACCACCTTCCAGTCCTGCAGGTCGAAGGTGTAACGAAGACGGCGCAAAATATCGTTGTTGTTCACAAATAGTCTCTTGTTAAATCAGTGAATTGGACGTCGGAACGCCATGATGGGTGAGTAATCTCTGTTAACTGAATATAGACGAGGTAGGCAGGTTACATCGCACCACTCGGGCAACTGTCGTAAACTTTGCCGGTCGCAAAACAACTCAAAGAAGAACAGGGAACGCGTATGGAAGCCTCTACAATCACCACCGTCATTCTACCACTCAGCCTCGCCATCATCATGCTCGGTATGGGACTTTCACTGGTTGTGGACGATTTTCGCCGGGTGCTGCGCTATCCACGTGCCGTTACCATTGGCCTCGCTAACCAATTGATCGTGCTGCCGCTGTTCGCCTTTGCACTGGTACAGCTGTTTCAACTGCCGCCTGAACTTGCCGTCGGCTTCATGATCATTGCCGCCTGCCCTGGCGGCGCCACCTCAAATCTGATGACCCATCTGGCCCGTGGTGATGCGGCCCTCTCGATCACTCTGACCGCCGTCACCAGCCTGATCACCGTCTTCTCCATTCCGCTAGTGGTCAACTTCGCCCTGCAGCACTTCACACACGTCGGCAGTGAGTTTCAGCTGCCGGTAGTGAAGACCATCATTCAGATCGCACTGATCACCCTCATCCCGGTCTCACTCGGCATGGTGATCCGTGCCAAGGCACCCAACTTTGCCCTACGTAGCCAGACCACCGTCAAGATACTTTCCACCCTGTTCCTTGCTGCACTGATCGTAATGATCATCCTCAAGGAGTCGGCGATGATTCAGGAAAACATGCTCAAACTAGGCCCGGTGGCAATCACCCTTAACCTCGCCACCATGGCGATTGGCTTCTACACCGCCCGTTTCTTCCGCCTCAATCAGTCACAGACCACCTGCATCAGTATCGAGGTCGGGGTTCAGAACGGTACCCTCGGTATCATCATTGCCACCAGCATCCTGCTGAATCCCGCCCTGGCAGTGCCGCCGGTGATCTACTCAATCCTGATGTTCTTCAGTGCCGGGGCATTCATCGCACTGATGAGTCGCCGATATCGCACCACCGCAACCACCTCATAAACAGCCACACAGGCCCACCACCATGTTCAATGCCACCGATAAGAAGGTGATCTACGTAGCCCGCTCCGATGCCGACAATCCATTAGCCTCCTTCTCCAGACACGGCTTTGAACTCGATGGCGAGAGCTGGCCCTCTGTCGAGCACTACTACCACGGTATGAAGTTTGAAGATGGAGAGGTTCGCGAGTCGATCCGCTCCACTCCGCACCCGAGCGACACCGCCAAGCTGGCGAAGAAACACAGGCGCCATATACGCAAGGACTGGAACAAGATCCGGGTAACGGTCATGACCCGAGCCATCTACATCAAGTGCCGTAGCCATCCTGAAGTCGCCGCCGCACTACAGGCCACCGGTGAGCTACGGATCGTTGAGACCAGCCAATACGACTACTTCTGGGGCTGTGGCCGCGATGCCCGCGGGGACAACCGCTATGGCGAGGTACTGATGAACGTCCGTAACAAGCTACGTGAAGAGGCGAGTGCCAGCGAAACCTGATCGCTGCGCGCAGCCTCCCTAAACCTCGGACACAAAAAAGGGCAGATGCCCCAACCTTCCATCAGGAGAGCTGGGAGCACCTGCCCTTTGTGTAAAGCTTAAGACGCCGTAGTGGCGCCTAATACTCTACGAGTTACGCTGCAACTACGTTGCTTGCCTGGGGACCCTTAGGGCCGTCCTCGACGTCGAACGAAACTGCCTGACCCTCAGCAAGGGTCTTAAAACCAGAACCGGTGATTGCGCTGAAGTGTACAAACACGTCTGCGCCGCCGTCGTCCTGAGAGATGAAACCGAAACCTTTAGACTCGTTGAACCACTTAACAGTACCTGTAGCCATGACTATTTACCTTTTAACAAATGAAACAAAATTTACGGGTTGTGCATACAGGAGATGAGAAGGGTTTTCGAGGAGCATTTGTATCTAACTGCCTAAATCCAATAACAAGTTCTGTAGCGAAGGTAACTATAGGATATCCCTTTCCTATATTCCAGTGATATTTTGAACCTCACAAAAGGTTCATTTTCAACACCATGCACCCCTAACCCCAACTCCTGTGCTTACTCAGCTCACACAGGCTAGCGCCTGATCGACATCGGCGATAATGTCATCGATGTTCTCAATACCGACAGAGATACGCACCAGATCCTCACTGACACCGGCTGAGGCGAGTTCTTCCTCGCTCAACTGGCGATGAGTGGTGGAGGCGGGATGGCAGGCGAGAGACTTGGCATCACCGATATTGACCAGACGCAGAATCATCTGCAGCGCATCGATAAACTGTTCACCGCCCTTGGCACCCCCCTTTACGCCGAAGCTAAGAATGCCCGACGCCTTGCCACCAGTGATCTTCTGACAGGTTGCGTTGTGTTCACTATCGGCCAGCCCGGCGTACTTCACCCAGGTCACCTTGTCGTGGTTTTGCAGATGGGCAGCCAGCTTCTCGGCGTTCTCACAGTGGCGCTCCATGCGCAGCCCCAGCGTCTCCAGACCCTGCAGCAGCAGGAAGGCGCTGTGTGGCGCGAGTGCCGCGCCGGTATTTCGCAGTGGGACTACACGACAGCGACCAATAAAGGCCGCTGGACCCAGCGCCTCGGTGTAGACCACGCCGTGATAGGAGGGGTCTGGCTCGTTGAGCATCGGGAAGCGCTCCTTGTTGCCCGCCCAGTCGAACTTGCCGGAGTCGATGATGATGCCGCCGATTGAGGTGCCGTGTCCGCCGATATATTTGGTCAGTGAGTGGATAACGATATCGGCACCGTGTTCGAAGGGTTTGCAGAGAAACGGGGTTGCCACGGTGTTATCGACCATCAGCGGTACGCCATGTTTGTGGCCGATCTCCGCAATCCTTTCGATATCGACCACATTGCCAGCCGGATTACCGATCGACTCACAGAAAATGGCACGGGTATTCTCATCGATCGCCTTCTCAAAACCTTCAAAATCATCGGCCGAGACCATGCGGACCTCGACACCCTGGCGTGGCAGTGAGTGTGCAAAGAGATTGTAGGTGCCGCCATAGAGTTGACTGGTGCTAACGATGTTAGAGCCGACATCGCAGATTGCCTGGATCGCGTAGGTGATTGCCGCCATGCCTGAGGCAACCGCCAGCGAGGCGATCCCGCCCTCCATTGCTGCAAGGCGCTGCTCAAGTACATCGGTGGTCGGATTCATGATGCGGGTGTAGATATTCCCCGGCACCTTCAGGTCAAAAAGGTCTGCGCCATGTTGCGTATTATCAAAGGCATAGGAGGTGGTCTGGTAGATCGGCACGGCCGCAGCCTTGGTGGTGGCTTCAGATTCGTACCCGTGATGCAGTGCGAGGGATTCAAGTTTCATTTGGCGCCATTTTTTTGTTGAGGTTATCTCGAGAGAGGCTAGAAGATAGCACTAATGGTTCTGATCTTTAAACAGACCCTCATGCTATAGAAAGTCCATAATCAAACGCTAACAGAGCACCACGATGAAAGAAAAACTGTATAGCTACTGCCACGTCGTCCACTTAAGATAGATAGACGGATGAAGCGTAGCGACCACAAGAGGATGCCCCATGTTTAAGTATTTAAGCCGAACACTGCTCACCGGCTTTATCACCCTGCTGCCGATCGTACTCACCATCTACCTGCTCTACTGGCTAGCAATGACCTCTGAGGAGCTAATGGGCGGTCTGCTTAAGCGCGTTTTGGTTGAGGATATCTACTTTCCCGGACTGGGGATGCTTGTTGGAGTCGTGGTGGTTTTCTTTGTTGGCCTGATGATGAATGCCTATCTGGTCCGCCAACTCTTTGGCCTGGGTGAGAAGCTGCTCTACCAGCTGCCACTGATCAAATCGGTCTATCGCGCCTTTCGTGATTTCTTCGATTTCTTCTCGCCAAAAAAAGAGGGGCTGGGTCAGGTAGTCGCTGTCACCTTCAAAGGCATCGAGCTGGTCGGCTTTATCACCCAGGACGATCCACAGCGTCTGCCCCCCTCTTTCCGTGACCGCGATTCGGTACTGGTCTATCTGCCGATGAGCTACATGGTGGGTGGTTACACTATTCTTGTTTCGCGTGATGATCTGAGACCACTACAGATGAGCCGTGATGAGGCGATGCGTTTTGTGCTTACGGCGGGAATTACCGGCCAGAATATCGAATAGATGGCGGTGGCTTATACCTGCCGTCATTAAGGTGTCACCGATTAATAGAGGGCTACGATCTCAAATAGCTGCCGCTTGCCAGCCACATCAACCGATACTTCGTCATCGACACGACAGCCCATCAACGCCTGCCCCAGTGGTGAAGAGGGTGTAATCACCGTGATCTCAATCGCTTCAAAATCAAACTTCACCCCACCTGCTGACGGCCCCATATAGAGGTAACGCTCTTCGTCATGCTCATCGAGCAGTTTGATTACTGCACCGATGGAGATCGATCTCTCCATTGAGAAACTTTCAGCTACCAACTGTTTATAAGTGGCCAGATCGGCCTCGCACTCGGCAACGCGTTGCGCCTGACCCTGCGCCAGGTAGGAGGCCTCCAGCCCTAAGGTGTCATATTTGTTCTCTGCCACATTCTCGTCATCAGTCGCAGCCTTGTAGGCAACCATTGCCGCCGCATTGGCAACATGGCAGACGGATTCGAGCCTCTGCAGTAACACCTCGTGAAGTAGTTTCTTATCCAAATGCTGCGAGCGAACCAGTCAGGCATCGTATCTGGCATCTCAGAAATTACGGCTGACGTACAAACTGGCCCAACACAACGCCATCCTGAATCAGATCGGCCATACCTGTCTCACTACTGACCCGCAGCATGTAGTGCTCTTCAATCGCACTATCAGCGGCCAACGCACAGGTCAATCCGACCGTCTGTGCATCCACTCCACCCCAGAAACAGCGTCTACCGGCCGTTGCCAGGTCGTGACTGACGGCCTGCCCCTCTTCAACGGCGGCAAAGATAGTCGCCCGCCCCTCAAAGTCGACCTCGATCCGGGCAAACTCAGCTGCAATTTCGGCTCTAGTCTCCTCGGCAACATGCCAGTTGGCAGCCCCAGGGTGAGGTGAACAGGCCATCAATAGAGGGATCGCTACTGCGATCATGAATAGACGTATCGAACTCATATATCGAAAGACTCAAGTGTTGAGAGGGAATGCGCGCGAGTGTAACACTGCCAACAGGCACTGATTAACCACACATTTTTGCGGCTTAATCATAGAGGGGCTATTTAAGACCACATCCCCTATACTGAATCCACGGCACTGAATTTACCCAGCGCCTAGAGCTAGCCCGAACACCTCCCGGAGCGCTCGTTGCTGCAACCATTGAGCATCAGAAAGCATTGATGGGAGAGCACGGTTCGGCCGCGATCACGTATCCGCTCACACGTTCTTCCTTCAGGCAGTGACTTCCATCACCCTTCAGGTCTAACTCAGTGATTAGACAGCGAATTTCGGCATGAGTCTAAGCAAGCAACCTTTTGGGTTATGACCACATTTTATATTGGAAGGAAATAGACAATGAAGATGATCAAGGTAATGGGCGCCGCAGCCCTTCTCTGTGCAGCCACCGCAACTCAGGCATGGTGGGGACCGTTCAACAACAATGGTTGGGGCAATGGCAACAACAACGGTTGGGGTAACGGCAACAACAACGGCTACGGTAACGGCTATGGTGCTGGTGACGGCGGCGGTGACTTCGGTTTCAGCATGAACGGTTCAGGCCGTGGTAATGGCTCAGGCTACGGTAACGGCGCAGGCAACAATGCCTATAACGGTTACAACGGTTATAACGGCAACAACGGTTACGGTGGTTACGGCGGCGCTCCTTACGGTTACGGCGCTCCTTACGGCTATGGCGCACCTGCTCCTTACGGTTATGGCGCACCTTACGGCGCAGCACCTGCACCAGTAGCACCTCCTGCACAGTAAACTTTACTGTTAAGCAGATAGAAACGGGGGCCACTTGCCCCCCGTTTTTTATGTCTCCAACACGACCTTCAGCTAACAAACACTACTTAACAATAATCATAACCTTCTCCGACATAATCGGCGGTTTGTGTGGGATATGGCTCTTATCGCCGACGATCAGCTGCAGGGTGTGTCTACCCGCTGAAAGCTCGATGGTCGTCTCAGTCTGTCCACCGCCAAAGTGTTTGTGGTTGGCGTCGGACGGGAGTGGTCTATCCAGCGCTGGAAGATCCATTACATCCACCAACAGATGGTGGTGGCCTGTTTTGGCCTTTTCGACTCCAGCGGGTGCAACCCCCATACCCTGCAAACCGAATTTCACAGTCACCGGACTACTCACACGTTCACCGTTGGCGGGTGAAATGATGTAGACCTGTGCACCTTCGGGTGATGGTGTTTGATCAGCGGCCGACGCGAGAGAGATGATTAGTCCGGCCAGCGCTACAACAGCTACGAATGGTTTTAGTGACATGGGCCGCCTCCTCTTCATTCTTAGACGACTCTACTCATTGAGTCGAATGAGATGTGATCGATAAAAGCCTCAATAACCCTGCACTGATAGCACCGGTTGTCCCTTCCGATCGTCCAAACCAAGCATCAGCAACGCAAGTATAGCCGTGTTTTATGCCATTCCCAGACGGATAGAAAACAGCCAATCTTCAGTACCATTTCATCATCCCTCTCAATCTCCTTCTTCTCTCCACATTTCCTACAAACTCTCACACTAATCTCCATTACGTGCATAGCGCGATTGCTCTGCAATGTGGCAGCCAACCTACCTGGAGATATCGATGAAAAGTAAACAAAGCACCCTGCTTCTAATGCTGTGTCTACTCACCCTGCCTTCCATGGCACGCCCACCTGCACATGACTCCATCGATAAAACGCGTGATTGCCAACCGAGTGAGACTTGCCACAGTACTCAACAACAAAGATCGCAGGAGAGGATGCCCGAAATACTCTCACTGCGTTCGGGGAGTCGCTATTTTTGCGGAAGCTTGTTTTGGGCGTCCAAGCCCAAGCAAGCGGCAAATACTTAACGCGACCGTTTATGCCTACGGCGCCCCGGCAGTTCTGGCGTCTCCATTGAGGCCGCGGACACCGCAGCAAGCGACACCAACACCGAAACCATAGATGAAGCCACTGAAACGACTATAACCACCGATATCGAGACACTCGGAGGCCTGATCTATAACGACGACAACCTCTCCTCGCCTCCCAGCCAGTCTTGCGCCAGCTGCCACACCATCGGTGTCGGCTTCGACGATCCCGATAGTGGCGACCCCACCTCACTCGGCGCTGATGGCAGCAGCATTGGCAACCGCAACTCACCCACCACCGGCTACGCGGCACCCATACCCGAACCACAGACTGTTACCCGCACACTGCCGGACGGCACCACACGTCAGGCCTTCATAGGCGGGCAGTTCCTCGACGGCCGTGCCGACACCCTGGAGGAGCAGGCAAAGGGCCCTTCCTCAACCCGGTCGAGATGAACAACGCCAGCAAGGAGGATGTGGTCGCCCTGGTCAGGGCGTCGAGTTACGCAAGCGACTTTGAGGCGATCTTCGGTGCAGGATCACTCGACGATGCAGAGATCGCCTACGACCTGATCGCCGATGCCATCGCTGCCTTCGAACGCACTGAAACCTTCTCGCCCTTTAGCTCGAAGTTCGATCAGGTGCAGAACGGTACAATCCTCTTCACCCTTGCCGAGGCGCGTGGAGAACGGCTCTTCAATGGTAAGGCGCAGTGCATCCTCTGCCACAATACCGTAGACATCGACGAGCAACTCTTCTCAGACTTCGAGTTTCGTAACATCGGCGTGCCCGCCAACCCCACACTCATCACCATACTCGGCCCCTTCATCGACAACGGCCGCGGTGATGTCACCGGTCGCGCGCGCGACAATGGGCGGTTCAGAACACCCACCCTGCGCAACATCGCCATCACCGCCCCCTACATGCACAACGGCGTCTTTACATCGCTCACCGAGGTGGTTGAGTTCTACAACACCAGAGACACCACCTTCCCAGACCCACCGGAGGTAAGTGATAACGTGGACGATTTTGCGAGTATCGGTGAGCTGGGTTTAACGAATAACGAAATCGCCGATATCGTCGAATTTCTTGAGACTCTCAGCGATCAGTGAGGCATGCTGATGTTTAACATGTTGCTAATGGGCGCGCATTGGCACCCGCCTGGATAGGCTTTTTACGTAACTGGCAGCCTGAACATACAGCGCTCTTTTTCTAAAGGCTCGCCCCCCGTGGTCGCTCAACGGGAGTAGTGCTGACTGGCGATTGCTAATACCGCCCCCTTAGATACAGGGCGCGACATTGATCAATATCTGCTAATCGAGTTATTCAGCCGCAAGCTTCCCGTGGGGATCCTTGCCATCCAGACTTAACTTGATGCCACGAACAGCCGACATGGCGGTATGCACCAAAATCGCCAGCAGCGGTGCGATGGCAACCCAACCGCCAAAGTTGGCATTCTTGAGCAGTGCCCAGCTGATTACATTGACCTCATAACCGAGCACAAACATCATGCCGCTGTAGAGACTGCTGAGGAAGAAGTAGACAAAGAAGGTACCGACAGAGACGATCATATGGTGGCGTACATAATCATCCTTATAACCCACCAGAATGAGGCAATAGAAGATGTAGGCGAAGGTGCTGTAGAGGGAGATATTGATACCGTACACGTTCAGATCGGCCAGACCTATGAAGTGCACATTGACCACCAGCACCAGAATCAGCAGATAAACCATGGCAGCCAGCCACTCTCTCTTAATACCACTCACAATCACCACCACGCCTTAGTAATCAGACAAAGCGTAATAGTACGCCTCCTAAGGCATGACCAACAACCATTCAGTCACCGAATTCATCAAACCGGATTCGGTTAGGACGGTTAAATTCCAGGCAATGCGTTCTTATCTCGATTCGACGCCGCTAGGATTGCTCTAGCGGCAATCTGATTGTGAACGTTGTGCCCTTACCTGGTTCACTTTCGACACTTAGATCACCGTTGTGATTTTGAATGATTCCATACGAGAGAGATAGACCAAGCCCAGTCCCTTCACCCACCTGCTTGGTGGTGTAAAAGGGATCGAATATTCGATGCTGGATATCTTCGGGAATACCACAACCATCATCCGACACCTCAATGATTACACTGTCCCTGTCCACTCTTGTTCTGATCGTTATTGTTCCCTGCTTTTCTATCGCATGTGCCGCATTAACAATCAGATTCAGAAACACCTGATTTAATTGCGACGGAATACACTCGACCTTTGGTATTTCACCGTACTCTCGGATCACACTGGCTTTGTATTTAATCTCGTTATTGGCGATATTAAGCGTAGTATCCAATGCACTCTGAAGATCAGCAAACACCCAGTCGCTCTGCTGATCGACATGTGAAAACTCCTTCAGATATTGAACGATTTTTGTAACTCGGCTAATACCTTCGTTTGACTCTTTCAATGCATCAATGATGTCATCTTTAAGATACTCAAGATCAAGATGCTCCTTTAAACGCTGGATTGGCTCAAAAATAGCGGCCTCGTTTTTAATCACTTCATCCGCAGCACCATAAAGATCAAGAAGTCTAAATATCTCGAGAAGATCTACCGATATGGTACTAATGTTTAAATTCACATAACCGATCGGATTGTTTATCTCATGAGCCACACCTGCGGCCAACTGACCAACAGAGGCTAATTTTTTAGATTGAAGAAGTTGGCTTTGCGCCTCTTCAAGCTTCGTTATTAGATTGCTTTTCTCTTCACTGGCATTAGACAACTCCGACTCAATATTCGTTATCTTTCTGATGGTTCCTCTGGCAATTATCGATATCATGAATATAACAACGAAGATAATCATAAAATTGACAAAGTAGACGCTCTTGCTCTCTGCAATGGAGTTATTCGAAGAGTTCAGGATATGGTTCTTCTGCTCCTCAAGGATATGCATATAATTGCTTATCAGTTGCTCCTGTCTCGGCATCACATCGTCATAAAGAATTCTTTTCGATTCGTTAAAATCTTCATCCTCACCCGTCATCGCCAATTCAGCAGCGTGACGCAACCTGGGGACAATATCGCACACAAGAACGTCCTGCTGGGCAGATCTATTGCGCTCATCTTCGGTGAGCGGAAGGGCAAGAAATGTTTCGCGTTGGACGGTATAGGTGCTTGCCTGGGAATCGAGCTTCATCAACAGCTCATTCGGGGAGTCGCTATTTTTGCGGAAGCATGTTTTGGGCATCCAAGCCCAAGCAAGCGGCAAAAACTTCACGCGACCGTTTATGCCTGCGGCGCCCCGACCGTCCTGCGTACGTTGCGTAATCACCTCTTCGCGGCTCTACACAACTCCCTCAGTGAAGCATCTGATTGGTGATTTTTGAGCGCTGCCTAACCGTCACAATCATGTTACTCATCAACTGCATCTTCTTACCGGAAATAACATTATTTTCCAGATTCTCATAGAGCTTATAAGAGAAGAAGAAATTGACACCCCATATCATCACCACCAGAACAAACAGTGAAGTAAACCCTAAATGATGAGTGGGTGGATGACTTTAGAATGTGGCTTTTTCGTTATGTCGATCGGTCACAAGAATCCAGCGGCTACTATTCCTAGAATAGGGTGACATCTACAATCTGATCTAACTTTAGCTAGTCAATCGTCACTCAACAAGGCCGACAAAAAACCACAATAATTAGAGACGACTTTAGACTCACTATAGACCACGAGCGTTGAGGATAAAACCCGGTTCTTTCAATAACCTCTCAATCAGATGCTCCATCTCCTGACTGGAGACTTCACCACTGCGACAACAGGATGAGCAGAGATTCGCTGCAGTGATCGGCTGGTCTGAGTTGACGACAAAGCGGCTCAATGCATCGCCTCCACCCTTAAGAACATCTTTAATTACCAATGGGCTTAACATCCCTGCTGACTCCATCACAGGAAGCACCGCAACATTGTGCAGAGCTGTCAGTAGCTTGGGTCCGATAAACTGAGGAGGCATCGGCCCACTATTCTGTACCAGCAGACGTTCGGCCGTCTCCCTGTAGAAGTCGAGAAAGCTATTCTCTTTGCGAAACATCAAAAAGGCGTTGTGAACTTTCTTGTAGACCTTCAGCTTTCTACTCTTATCGTGTTGTACCCAAACCTCGCGTCCAACGGCATAGCCCTGATCAGGTAACTTAAACTCCGCTGGCTTAAAGATCAGAAAATCGGCATCGAGCCAGATAGCTGTCTCATAACCACGCTCAAGTGCAGCCTGTAAAACAGAGAGCCGAGCAAGGTCCGTTGCAATAACCCGTTGCTCCTCTGTCTTCTTCAGCAGATGCGCAGGTACGGCATCGAATAGCTCATCCCCCATAAACTGATACTCATACCCACAGATCTCACACCAGTCACGAACGGATGAAAGGCAGGACTCAAGCCAGGGATAGGGAAGCGGGGAACAGTGGGACTGGATAACGACCGTCTTGTGCATGGCGGTCATTATGACACCAATCAATGTACGTAGGATTACTTAATCAGATTGAATATAGCGACAGAACTTTTGTGTAACAAGCATCTGGCTTTTTATAATCGTTCGTGAGAGACCCAGCACATGACACAGGCGCTGAACGGGATAACTTTCCTGATGCTGTAGAACATAGGTGTACTTAACTCGTGATGTCTGGCGAAGTACGCGGCAGTTCTTTCAACCGGCGAACGCATCCTTTTCAGCAGCGATTCAATAATCCCGTAGTAATATCAAAGGTAGGCATTAATTACTCGCTTTTATTTACCCTCATTACAGGGAAAACTTGGTGAATTTGAGCAAGCTTGTGGAAATGTATACAACTGGTAATACAAAGAGACTCGCTAATCGTTCAGTGTGTGGTGACTGATTATTCACACAGAATTGGTATTGAAAAACCCGGATAGTTGTCCGAAACAGTAACTATTCGATATCAGCCAAAGCTTGCATGCTCCTATACACCTACAGAAAGCTGGGATCTCTACATGATAAAATCAGCGAACTTGAAGGAGCAAGGCTAATAAGTTTCAAAAAGGTTGATTAAACCAGCTATCAACGAATGGACTCTGTGGGCATTATTCTTAACAACTGTTAATGACATCCTGCAACTTTCACATTATGCGGGCACACTCACCATTGACTATTCTTTACTAAGATCATCAACGCTGGACACCTCAACACAGTTACGCCCCTTTGCCTTGGCAAGATAGAGCGCATCATCGGCGTGTTCGAGCAACTCATCAAGCGTTGTGTCCTGCGAACCCATTGATGTCACGCCAAAACTGGCGCTAAAACAGATCTCACCAAACGAGGTATCGAGACAGCCCTCTGCAAACTGCTTACGCAGACTATTTGCAATATCACTGGCCTCCTCCAGTCCGGTACCGACCAGAATAACGGCAAACTCCTCACCCCCAATACGCCCCAATATGTCGGTTGTGCGTATCCGGTCTTTACTGATCTGGGCAACCTCTTTTATCACCACATCACCGGCGGCGTGTCCTTTGCTTCGGGGAGTCGCTATTTTTGCGGAAGCTTGTTTTGGGCGTCCAAGCCCAAGCAAGCGGCAAATACTTAACGCGACCGTTTATGCCTACGGCGCCCCATCGTTGATCTTCTTAAAGTGATCGATGTCGAACATTAGCAGCGAGAGGGGATAGCCAACCCGTCTTGCCTGCTTAATCATCTCTTCACCCCGATTGATGAAGTGGCGCCGATTGCCAACACCCGTCAGGGCATCGGTTTCAGCCATCGCCTCAGCCGCCTCTCTCGCCTGCTCCAACTCTTGCGTGCGTAGCGCTACCCTCTGCTCCAGGACCGCATTCGACTCACCCAGATATTCGATCAGCTTTTCCTCTGCGGTGAATTTATCCTTGCGCAGCTCATTGACCTGATCGACCAGCGCCATACCCAGCAACACCGACTCCAGCAGCAGTCCCATGCGAGCAGCCCAGATGGCGTAGTCATTCATCTCAATTAGACCGATTATGCGACATAAGAGAATTACGACAGCAACACTCCAGACACTCCAGGCCGCGACGTACCAACGCGCTTCAGTTCTCTCAAGCACCTTCCAGACCCACAGCCCAAACAGCGGCATGATAGAGAGCGACAGGACCGTCAGCATCAGAATCTGTGCAGAGAAATCCCGATAACCGAGTATGAAACTGATCCCACCTGTAGCTGACATGATCATCAACAACTTCAACAGATAATCTGCACGCGGCATCAACATCTCGGTTTTGAGAAAAACGCGGCTAAACTGAACCGCGAAACCGAAGGCCAGAGCATTTCCAATAAAGTGCACGGAGTCGGTTAAATAGGCCGATTCATTCCAAAAAAACTGGTGACCCGCCCCTGTGTTGGCCAGGAAGCCGATGACGGCGGTTGTGAGATAGGCGAGATACCAGATAGAAGGTCGTGAACTGGGTTGGTATATGGACAATTAGATTAAAGATAATTGCAAAGATCGCACCACCAATCAGAATTCCATAGAGCGCATAGACGATGGTTTTACTTTCATGGAAGGAGTCGGGATCCCAGATTCGGGTTGCCAGCTCAACAATACCGAGATCTGCATAGTCAAAACGCAGCACTATCCGCTCTTTCGACTGAGCGGGTGTAGCGAGCGGGAAGACAAAGGTCTCGGAGGCAACCTTACGATCGCTAAAGGGACGTCTGTCGCCCGTCTTCAGTACCGTTATCGTGCTCGACGCATCGACGTGGTAGAGATCCAGATAGTCGGTATGGGGGTGAACAGACTCCAACATCCAGTCGATTCGCTCACCGCTACTATTCTCAACATCAATAACGACCCACCATACCGACCGGCTCATCCCCTTGAAGGTCTTCACTCGGCGACTATTGTGATGCTGCTCCGGGTCTGTGCGCTCAAGTAGTTTCTCAATCGTCAGACTACTATCGCGATCCTCAATAATCGTCATCTCATCCGCCACACTCAGGCCAGACATGACAGACTCAAGCTGAACTGCGGCGATCAGCTGGGGGCTGGTGAAAAACGAAAATAGAAGAAGCAGCTGACAGGCAAGTAGTTTCATACTTCCGGTTTGCTTACGAGACGCAGCAGATTCGCGACCAAACCGCTGGGCTGGCTCATAATCATTCAGACCAATATCGGACTTTGCGTTCACAGAGAGGTGGGGCCATTTCGATTGTGAGCCGGGGAGTCGCTATTTTTGCGGAAGCATGTTTTGGGCATCCAAGCCCAAGCAAGCGGCAAATACTTAACGCGACCGTTTATGCCTACGGCGCCCCGACGTCGACTATCGCGGACTAACCGCCTTCGCTTCGCTATCCATGGCGGTCAGCGATGGAAGTACTCGATCGACGACGGATTATACCCGATCTAAATATTGTAAGAGGAAATAATTCGACTAGCCGATCAGAATATTCTCCCCAGGTTTTCACAGTCACAGACAGGTATTCTGCCGAAACCTCGGTCTTATAATTGCTGTTCTGCTGGTCTTAATATCCCTGCTGCCTCCATCACAGGAAGTACTGCAACCCGGGGAGTCGCTATTTTTGCGAAAGTTTGTTTTGGGCATCCAAGCCCAAGCAAACAGCAAAAACTTCACGCGACCGTTTATGCCTACGGCGCCCCGACCGTCCTGCGTACGTTGCGTAATCA
>NZ_MPRL01000077.1:0-14966 GCF_002020875.1 Solemya pervernicosa gill symbiont
CGGGGCGCCGCAGGCATAAACGGTCGCGTGAAGTTTTTGCTGTTTGCTTGGGCTTGGATGCCCAAAACAAACTTTCGCAAAAATAGCGACTCCCCGGGTCGCTGTTGCTCTCGGCCTGTACGCCGATGAAATATGGTGTACCCGAGGAACGCTGGAATCGCATGGGTGAGGTGGAGCGCGCCGCCACGATTGAGGCCTATGAGGAACGCCAGCGTATTGCACGTGAGCGACGCGAAGCTGAATTGGCACGTGCTGAGGCGTTACGCCACAAGAAGGCACAGAGAATTGAGCGTATTCACCATGGCGATATCTGGTATCACGGTGCATTGATTCGCGTGACTATCAGGAAGGGGAAGGTAAAGATTGGAAAGGAGTTTCGCCAATACAGGCCCGTGTCTTTTTTAATTGCTGATAGAGAGACCAAAGCCATGAATCTTCATCGCGCTGGAAAAGGTAAGCGCGATTATAACCAAATTTGGTTTAGCTATCGAAATAACCAGTTGATAGCTGATGTTGGAAGAGGTGGCAGAAATGCACGAAATGGTCATGTGTTCTACTATGAACCTGCGTGGTCCAGAGCGAAGCACTATAGGGATGTGCAATTCGGTACTAAAAGTAATATAAAGAGTGATGGAATGGTTGTTTCGGTGGAGGTTATGCCCAGGCAGCATCGCTAGATAAGATAGTGATTGTGACTATATTCAAGCGTGGAAGCGTTTTAAACCTTTAGACGGGTATGAGTGTTTTTTTTAGGAGGTATTAGAATGGAGCGCAGAGAACAACTGGTAGTTAATAAAGATTTTCAGCAGCGTTTTGTTGTTGGAATGATTTTCTCTGTAGTGCTGCTGATTAACCTTGTTATTCTTTTCGATCTGTTGTCGGGTTCTTCGATGCTGGTCGGTGAGCTTAGTGAGTTGCAGTTTCTTATTATTGGGTTAGCTGAGCTCTTTATTGTTGGAATAGTCTATTTCCTGGGTATCCGCTTGAGCCATCAAGTGGCTGGTCCGGTCTATGTTGTCTCTAACAGTCTCGAAAAAATGGGTGATGGTGATCTTAGTTTCAAGGTCCGTTTGAGAAAGCGTGACTTCTTTCGCGAGGTCGAGGGTGACTTTAACGACAATGTGGAGAAGCTAAGAGAGCGAATCGTTGCGCTGAAAACGATCGCCCAGAAGCTTGAGGGGAGTTTGGGTGAAGGACAGCAAGATGCTCAGGAGCTTGTTGGAGAGCTCAAGACAAAACTTGATGAACTTAAGACTGAGTAATGGTGGTTGATATGTCGAGGGAAAAGATGATTAAAAATAAACCTGATGCTCGTCGCTTTTTTGATTTCGATATTGTCTCCAAAATGAGAAAGGGTGCCGGATTTACGCTGATTGAGCTGATGATCGTGCTGACCATTATCAGTATATTGATGGTCATAGCGATACCCGCCTATTTAAACTACAGGGTGCGTTCACAGATCTCAGAGGGATTTATGCTTGTTGAACCGGTTAGGGTGGGTATGACTGAGTTTTATACTACATATGGGAGATGGCCGGCGAATAACCAAGAAGCGGGAGTAAGCGATCTTCCTGCTCTGTTTGTCTCTGGAATTGAAGGAGACTATGTCCAAAGTGTTGACATTTATCAGGATGTTACCGACCCGGATGATCTCCAGTCATACATTCTTATTTTTTACTCTACGGCTGAGATGCCAGAACTTCGAAGTGCTTTTAATTTGATCACGTTTAAGCCAACGGCAGTGGCAGATGGTGGTTCAATTGAGTGGGATTGTCGTCCGTCAGTGTCGGTTGGAAAGTTCTGGAACCAATATGAGGTGAAGCAGAAATACCGGCCATCCCGATGCCGTGATTAATGTTCTATAGTAAATTCCGATATTGCGGACAGGGTATGCTTTAAGGCCCTGTTCGCAGCAACGACGCCACCGTAAGGTGTGTCGCTCTCGCTTTCAGTGCTGTTTGAAAATAGCTGGGAAGCGATAATATCCCCGCTATTTCTATCAATTATTTGTATCCTCATGATCAGTTCCACACGACTGGGTTTGGTCGTGAAGTCGTGATGTAGTCTCACTAGTTCACTATCAAGCCGAAGGCTTGCTGAGACCGGGCTGGGTGCAAGTGCTACTGCCGTAAAGTGTCTGCTCTGCTCAATGGTCTGTACCATCAGTGCTGCTATCATTTGTGAGGGGGTGTCCGCCCAGCGGTGCTTGGCAAAGTAGCCGAGTGAGTGTGCCTTGTCGACATAGGCCATCTGCGGTGTGTTGTATCCGGCGTGGGCACGCGGAATGGTGACCAGTAGTGTTTCACTGCCGCCTTGTTTGACCGCTTCAATCTCGGGTAGTGAGTTCAGTGTGTAGCTGTACTGCTCAACCGGCTTTGATCCGGGTAGTCCGGTGCAACCGCTGGCCAGAAGCAGCGTGGCGGCGATCAGAAAATCTCTCATTTTCAAAATAGTTACTCCCCGGGTCCAGTCGGTCGAACGGTGGTGCCATAGATCAACATGTTGGGCTGGCGTTCCAGCTGTACCATCAGGTTGCGCAGGGTAGAGATCAACTCGCGTAGTTCATGAATCATCATGCCAGTCTCTGGCAGTGTTTCACGGCTGAAGTTGCGCCCCTCGGCGACCAGCTCATTGGTCTTGGCGGCCGTATCTGCAACTGAGTCGGCCATGGAGCGGACGGCATCGGCGCTGTTGCTGATGTCGCCAATCAGCTTAGGTAGTGACTCGGTGGCCTGGGCGGTATTCTGCATTGCTGTTTGGGCATTTTTCATCGCCTGTTCGAGTGCTTCACTGTGCTCAGTCAACGCGGCAGTGAGCTGTTCGAAGTTGGTCAGGATGTTCTTTATCGAGGAACGATTCTCAACATCGAGCAGCTGTTCGGTGTTGTTGGCGAGCCGTGAGACCTGATCCATCAGGCCAGTAATTCCACTGCCTACCTGACTGATCAGAGAGAGGCGTGAGGTGATTACTGGATACTCCTCACCTGCCGTCATGGTGAGTAGTGGCGCAGCACGACTTCCCTCAGTAAGGTTGATATAGGCGATGCCGGTCAGTCCCTGGGCGGAGAGTACGGCGACGGTATCCTCTTTGACGGGGGTACCGATACGAATTTGTAATAGCAGTCGCACCAGTTCGGGATTGTCGGGCTGGAGAGATATCTCGGTGACCTGGCCGATATTCACGCCACGGTATTTAACCGGTGCGTTGATGCTGAGACCCGAAACCGATTCGGTGGTGTAGACGAGATACCCTCTATATTCGCTGCGTTCCAGTCCACCGGCCGCGAGCCACAGGGTGACGCCGATTCCTGCTGCGCTGAGCAGCAGAACGAAGAGGCCGACGGCGGTGTAGTTTACCTTGTTGTCCATGCCTGCTCCTTAGCGGCGCGTCCTCGGGGACCGTGAAAGTAGTCACGAATAGTCGGCTCTTCTCGCTTAGCGAGTGCTTCCATGGTGTCGGTGGCGATAACTCGACCTTCTCCAAGCAGCGCCACACGATCAACGATTTGCCAGAGGGTATCGAGATCGTGTGTTACCACTATGATGGTTAAGCCCAGCAGTCGTTTCAAGTTGCCGATCAACTCATCCAGCCCGGCGGCACTCTGTGGATCGAGTCCGGCGGTTGGTTCATCGAGAAAAAGTATCTGTGGATCGAGCGCTAGCGCACGGGCCACCGCGACGCGTTTTAGCATACCGCCACTGAGATCGCTGGGGCGTTTTCCACCAGTATCGATTGGCAGTCCAACCAGCCCCAGTTTGATGGTGGCGATCTCCTCGATTAACTGTTCGCTCAGGCGGGTGTGTTCGCGCAGCGGCATGGCGATGTTGTCGAGCACACTCATGCCGCCAAACAGTGCGCCGTGCTGGTACATCACGCCAATATTGCGATAGAGCTCGAGCTGCGTCGCCTCATCAATGCGATGGATGTTGTAACCGAGCAGCTCAATGGTGCCACTGTAGGGCTGGTGAAGATTGAGCATCTCACGCAGCAGCGTCGACTTGCCGCAGCCGCTTCCACCGGCGATGGCGAGAATTTCACCACGATGAATATCGAGATCGATGTGGTGGTGAAGGGTGTGATCACCAAAGCGCGTCTGCAGCGCGCGTATCTTGATGATCTTCTCGATGTCGCTGTTCATCTCAGATCCTCAGCAGGCTGTAGATGACGGAGAAGATCGCATCGATCACGATCACCATAAAGATCGACTGCACCACGCTGACCGTGGTTTGCCGACCGACGCTCTCGGCGCTGCCGGTGACCTGAAAACCCTGGAAGCAGCCGACGATGGCAATGACCGCCGCAAACACGGGGGCCTTGGCGAGGCCGGTAAGAAATGAGGAGAGACTGACCGCCTCGCTCAGTCGATCGACAAAGGCGCTGGCACCGACACCCAGCTCGATATAGGCCATTAACATGCCACCGAGGATGCCGAGAATATCGGCGAAGATGGTTAGCAGTGGTAGGGCGATGATGAGCGCCAGTAGTTTTGGGATTACCAGCTGTTCAAGAGGTGCGATTCCCATAGTTCGCAGCGCGTCGATCTCCTCGGTCACCTTCATGGTGCCGATTTGTGCGGTGAAGGCGGAGCCGGAGCGGCCAGCAACGATGATTGCTGTCAGGAGCGGTGAGAGTTCGCGTAGCAGTGAGAGACTGACCAGATCGACAATAAATATGTTGGCGCCGAAACGTTGTAGCTGCACCGCACCCTGATAGGCGAGCACGATGCCGGTGAGGAATGAGAGCAGGCCGATGATCGGCAAGGCATCAAAACCGACCTCTTTGATGGTGGTGAGCAGCGCCTTAAATCGAATGCGAAGCGGGTTGAGAATTGCGCGCCAGAGCAGCAGACCAATCTCGCCGATGAACTCCAGCAGCGAGGTGTCGATCTGTAAATGGTGGTAGAACTCACGACCGATGCGTTCGAGTAGGCCTATCTCAACGGGATGAGGGGGCTCTACCGATTCGCTGCTAATTAACTCTATCAGTGTGGTGTGGGCCTGTTGCATGCCCTGTAGTTCGATCCTGTAGCCGCTCTTCTCGAACTGCATCAGCGTGCGTTTCAATAACCAGGCCCCGGCGGTGTCGAGCCGTTCTATTGCGCTGGCATTCAGGGTGGTTGAGCGCCGATCAGGCTGCCAGCCGGCTGCCAGCTTTTTCTCGAGCCTGTCGATATGGTGGACATCCCATCGACCGCTGGCATGAATTACACCCCCCTCTTCGTTGAGAGAGGCGATAGTTCCGCTGTTGAGAGGCGGTGTCGGCTGCATCGTCGTTTAACTACTCGCTGCTCGCGCTGACATGACCAGAACGGATATGCAGATCGCGCTGTGGGTAGGGAATGGTGATCTGTTGTGTCTTGAAACGTCGCCAGATCTCGAGGTTGAGGTCGGAGCGTACATTGCCCACCCCATTTTGTGGATCGTTGATCCAGATACGTAACTGTAGCTCGATACCGCTGTCGCCAAAGCTTATCAAGCGACTCACCGGAGGAGGGTCTTTCAATACTCGGGGGTGTTCCAACGCCGCTTCGATCATCGTTGCCATCGCCTGTTCTGGATCATCGTCGTAGCCGATCGAGACCGGCAGTTTGATGCGTACATCGGGATCGCTGTGACTCCAGTTGATCACCTCGGTGGTGATCAGGTTCTCGTTCGGGATCAACGTCTCGACACCATCACGATCACGAATCACCACATAACGTGCGCGCAGCTCCTGTACCCAGCCGAAGCTACCGCCGATGGTGATGGTATCGCCGGGACGTATTGAACGGTCGAAGATCAGGATGAAACCGCTGATGAAATTGCTGGCGATACGCTGCAGACCAAAGCCGAGTCCTACACCGAGTGCACCACCAAAGACGGTCAGTGCGGTGAGGTCGATGCCAACACTGTTCAGCGCTATCAGCATCGCCAGGGTGAGGAGGAAGAATTTGCTGAACTTGGTCAGGCCAACACGCATGCCGGGGCTGAGATTGCCGGCACGGCTAACGACTCGTTCTATCAGCTTTGATAGCCATAGCGCCAAAATCAGAAACAGGCCGATCGAAAGCAGCAGCTTCATCGTCGAGAGCAGAGAGACGCGCGTTGTCCCCACCGTGATGGCGATGCCGTCGAGTGCATCCAGTACTCCCGGTAGCAGACCAAGGAGATGCAGGGCGACAACGACCCACACCAGTGTGCTGACCACGCTCTCCCAAGCCTTTAGTGCCGGTCCGGGACGCAGCACCATGCGCAGTGAATAGAAGGTAAGGCGAATCGCTGCCAGAGAGAGCATCAGCGGTACGACGATATCGAGCAGTGGTGCCGCGCCGCCAAACTGCTCTAGAATTGCCCGCCCGGTCATTACCAGCAGCAGGGTGGCAAAGGGGAAGACCAGGCGCTGGGTGCCACGCAGGGTGATGCGGCGCAGTCGATGCTCGCGGGTCTCCTTAATGGTTAGGTCGAGATAGTGGACCCAGCGATAGTGGAGCAGACGGGCCAGCAGCAGCGACAGAATGATAATAGAGAGCTGGATGGCCACCTGAGTGGTCGCGATCAGTCCCAGGTAGTGTTGTGTTGTAGTAATGAGTGATTCGAAATCCATAGTGTTTTTCTTTTATTAGAACTCCGTCTGCTCGAGAGTCTGGTTACTGATGAGCATAGTGGATAACACCGCTCAGCTCCCTCTCTGTTATGTGATCAAGCTTATCGACTGTCTGTGTTCCGGTCGAGACTCAGCTGAACAGGCGTGAAAAGAGCGAAAGGTTATGACGGCGCAGATCGCGCAGAAAGATGCCAAAGGGGAGTTCAAGCTGCTGCTCCATCACCGCTGCCCGTTGTCTTGCCGTGCGCAGATTTCCGGTCTGCGGATTGCGATAGGCGAGGGCGATGATGTTGCCGCGTCCCTTCACTGGAAGGCGCAGGCAGTGGCCGTTAAAGCATTCTCGGATCGCCAGCAGTGACTGCTCGAGGCGACTGGCGTGGCTGCTCCAGAGATTGATACTCATCACACCTTGCTCCGAGAGTGCCTGATGGCACTGTTGAAAGAAGTGGGTTCCATCGGTCGCATCGTCCATGCCGTCGTCATGGTAGGCGTCTACTAACAGTAGGTCGTAAGAGGCGCGGCAGTTGCGAATAAAATCGCTGCCATCACCCAGGTAGATATTGAGCTTGTCGTCATCGGGGAGTTGAAAGAAGCGTTTCGCGGCGGCGATCACATCGCTGCGCTTCTCCACCACATCGATCTCACTGTCGGGATAGTGGTGGCGCAGAAAGTGGAGCAGTGAGCCGCCGCCAAGTCCGATCAGAGCGATGTTCGCTGGGGCTGGCTGGAAAAGAAGTGCGCTCATCATGGCCGCGGTGTAGGCGAGCTGCAGCTGTTCCGGGCGTGAAATATCTAGAGTGCTCTGTTTGGCGCTACTGCCAAAGTGGAGCGAGCGGGTAACACCCTCCTCGACCACCTCAATCAGGCCATCGTCGTCCATTCCCTGGAAAATTACTGTTCCGCCATAACGTCGCATTGCGTCATTGTAACGCGGCAGTGATTGACGCTGCACGGGGTGCGTTTTATGGTTCCCCCATCTTGAAGATTGGTTGAGGAGTAGGTAGATGCCTTCGTTTGATGTTGTTTCTGAAGTTGATATGCATGAACTGACCAATGCGGTCGATCAGGCCAACCGCGAGGTCGGTACCCGTTACGATTTTAAGGGTAAGGACGCCAAGTTCGAGCTCTCCGATGCGGTTGTTACGCTCAAAGGCGAAAGCACCTTCCAGCTACAGCAGATGGTCGATATCTTCTACCAGAAGGCCTCCAAACGCAGTATCGATATCGGTGCCTTTGAGCAGGGCCCGGCGGAGACGGTCGGTATGGGTGCTCAACAGAAGCTCACCGTACGTCAGGGGCTCGATAAGGAGCAGGCGAAGAAGGTGGTCAAACTGATCAAGGACAAAAAGCTCAAGGTTCAGGCGCAGATTCAGGGTGAGCAGGTGCGAGTTACCGGTAAGAAACGTGACGATCTACAGAGCGTGATGGCGATGCTGCGCGAGGCAAAACTCGATCAGCCGCTGCAGTACAACAACTTCCGTGACTAAAACGGCTATCCAACCCGATTACGATGTGCGTCGTAGTCCACGGGCTCGGCGTATGCGTATCACCGTCTCATCGTTGGGTAAGGTTGAGGTGGTGGTGCCGAAGGGTGTCGCGGCGCGCCATATCGAGCCCTTTGTCGATCAACATCAGCAGTGGATCGCACAGGCGGTTGCCAGGGTCGCCTCAGCGCGTAGCGCCTGTGGTGAGATGCTCAGCGGTATTCCTGAACAGATTGAACTGCGAGCCCTTAATGAGTGCTGGCCGATCGAGCAGCGTGATGGCGAACGATCATCGGCGCGTGAACTGAACGGAAAACTGCTGCTCAGCGGTGCGGATGAGGCGAGTTGTTTTGCGGCGTTACAGCGCTGGAACAGCCGCAAGGCACAGGCGCACCTGCTGCCGTGGCTGGCCGAGGTGAGTCGCGAAATCGATCTTCCCTATAGCGGGGTGACGATTCGAGGGCAGAAGAGTCGCTGGGGTAGCTGCAGCAGTCGCGGCAATATCTCACTTAATCGAAAATTGCTGTTTCTACCCGCTGAGCTGGTTGAATACCTCTTCGTTCATGAGCTTTGCCACACGGTGCACGCCAACCACTCCCGCCACTTCTGGGCGCTGGTCGAGGAGAAGATGCCCGACTATCGAAACCGAGAGGGTAGTCTGCGTGGGGCGATGTGTTACGTCCCACACTGGGCCTGAAACGCTCATCCCGTGCACCATTCGATCGAAGCGAGTTATCAACGGCTAAGACTGCCGATTCTGGAGCTGTTGCAAGAGCATCCAGAGGGGATTAGTGAGTACGATCTGCTCGGTGCGCTTGAGGCAGAGGGTGTCGCCAATATGGGTCGTGCGGCGTTGCGCGATAATCTCACCATGTTTCAGGTCCACTTTCTGCTCTTTCACCTTCTCTATCGTCTACGCGGAGAAGTTCGTGAAGAGGGTGGCTTAGATCTCGTTATCGAGTGTCTGGCCATAAAGCTGTTCAGCACCGAAACGGAAGATAGCGCTACGAATCAACAGCTGCCCGTCTCACATGACCCGCTCGAGGCGTACTATCTCGATCTGCAGAACTTTGAGGCGAGTACCGAGGAGATCGATGCGCTGATTGAGGGGTTCTGGTGTCGTTATGCGGCCATTGATCGACGTGCAGAAGCCTTAGCGGTGCTGGGGCTTGAGATCGATGCAGAGCGAGATGCGATCAAACGACGCTATCGTCAGCTGGCAATGCAGCACCACCCTGATCGGGGGGGCGATAAGGCGCAGCTGCAGATGATCAACGCGGCGATGGCGTTACTGAAAGAGGCGGGTTGAAGCGGTTTCTGCGGGTGGCTAGTCGCGCCGGCGACGTCTGAGGCGGCTGAGGGAAGTACGGTCTAACCACTTGTCGATCATGCCCCAGAACCACTCCTGTAGACGATTAAAGCGTGAGCGCTGCTGCCACTGTTCAAGAGTGATCTCAATGCTCTGGGCAAAGTCCTGTTCGAACAGTTCGGTGACCTTCTGGCTGAACTCGCCATCTTCCACCTCCTGATTAGCCTCCAGGTTCCAGCGCAGGTTCCAACGATCGATATTGCTGGAGCCAACCGAGACCCAGTCGTCGCTCAACATCAGTTTTGTGTGTAGAAAGCGTGGCTGGTACTCGAAGATCCGCACCCCGCTGTGCAGTAGCCGACTGAAAAAACGTCGCCCGGCATGGCGTACCGAAGGGTGGTCAGTCTTTGGACCCGGTAGTAGCAGTCGAACATCACAGTCGCTATCAGCGGCGTAGCGCAGAGCACGTCGGATCTTCCACGGTGGCACGAAGTAGGCAGTTGAGAGCCAGACTCGCTCTCTGGCGTGACGAATATGGTTGATTGCCGAGCGCTTGATCTCCTGCCGTGTTGGTCGTGCCACCGTTACACGCCCGAGCTGGTGTCCACTCTGCGCTGCCGCTGTTGGCAAAGCATATGGAAGTTGATCGCCATGGCGCTGCCAGTTCTGCGTGAAGAGGTCGTGCCAATCATCAACTACCGGGCCCTCAATGCGCACCATTACCTCGTGCCAGTAGTTTTTGTCCAGGCCGGGATCAAAATAGTCGGTAATTCCGGTGCCACCGGTATAGGCAACTTTCGTGTCGATCAGCAGCAGCTTACGGTGGTCACGAAACAGATTGCGACGGTACTTGCCGTAGTGGAGCGGATTGTAGAAACGGAGTGTGCACTTCTCCTGAAGACGTTCACGATCACTGCGCTGCAGTTTGCGTGCACCGAAGTCATCGAGAAGCAGGAAGATGGCAACGCCACGCTCGGCGGCATCACAGAGTAGTTCGATCATCTGGCTGGCGAGCGTGCCCGACTCAAACAGGTAGAGCTCCAGCAGGATGGTCTCGGTAGCGGCCGCGATATCCTTCATCATCGCCGGGAAGAAACGGTTGCCGTCGATCAGCAGCTCGAAGCGATTGCCGCTACGCTGCGGATAGCTGAACTTGCGTGCGCCGTGAATATTCATCTGCTCAGTGCTGCTCAATCTTAATTATGGTTATCGGTCCAAGCATAGCGTCTGCGCGGTGATCGCGGTACCGCCAGAGTGTTTAGAATCGGAGAAACAGCAGGTATCATCCAAGCTCTATAATGATGCTATCTAACAAAGGATATCTGCACGCTGTGACCGGGCTACTCACTCTCTATTTCAATCTCTGCCGACTTCGAGTTGGACCGCAGGATGTGCCTGCCTCAAATTTCCTGCTCTCCCTGCTGATAATGTTCTATCTAGTGGTGGTGGGCATAAAGGCCATGCTGGTGATACCGGACATCAATCTTCTCACTGCGGCGGCCCAGAGTGGCCTTGATGTGGTTTTGCTGTCGCTCTTTACCTGGACGGTACTTGCGACCAAGAATCTGGGCGAACGTTTTGTGCAGACCCTATCGGCGCTGGTCGGTGCAAAGTGCCTGTTGGAGATTGTCAGTATTCCCGTTGTCTGGACGATCATGCAGGGTGGTGAGGGAGAGGGAAGCAGCATTGCATTTCTGCTCCTGATTATCTTCTCCATCTGGCTGCTGGCGGTGTTGGGACACATCTTCCGGCATGCGCTCTCGGTCGGCATGGCGACAGGTGTCTTTGTGACCATCGGTTACCTGCTCTTCTCCACGGCCGTCACCTTCAAATTCTTTCCACCTCCCGCGGTGAGTGGCTGATATGCATATCCATATCCTCGGAATCTGTGGTGCCTTCATGGGTGGTGTGGCGTTGCTGGCCAGAGAGGCGGGTTACAGTGTCAGCGGTTCCGATGCCAACGTCTACCCGCCGATGAGCACCCAGCTTGAGGAGCAGGGGATCGTGCTGCACGAGGGTTACGATAGCGAGCCGCTCGACCCTGCACCTGATCTGATTGTCGTAGGTAATGCGATGAGCCGTGGCAACCCAGCGGTTGAATATATGCTCGATCGCGGCCTTCCCTACATCTCAGGTCCTGCCTTCCTTGCCGACTATGTACTGCGTGATCACTGGGTGCTGGCAGTGGCCGGAACCCACGGCAAGACCACCACCTCCAGCATGCTCGCGGCGATACTCGACTACGCCAAGCTCGAACCCGGTTTTCTGATCGGTGGTGTTCCCGGTAATTTCGGGCTCTCGGCGCGTCTTGGCAATAAACCCTTCTTTGTCGTCGAGGCGGACGAGTACGACACCGCCTTCTTCGATAAACGCTCCAAGTTTGTTCACTACCGACCGCGTACCCTGATCCTCAATAACCTTGAGTATGACCACGCCGATATCTTCCCCGATCTCGATGCGATCAAACGCCAGTTCCACCACCTGCTGCGCACCGTTCCAGGTAATGGGCTGGTGCTGAGCAACAGCGCCGAACCACACCTCGATGAGGTACTCGAGATGGGCTGCTGGACACCGCAGGAGTCGTTCGCACTGCAGAGTGAGACGGGGTGGGGTACTGCCGATATCGCCCCCGATGGTTCCAGTTTTGATGTCACCCTCGACGGAGAGCGGGTAGGACGGATCGAGTGGTCACAGAGTGGACTGCACAACGTCGCCAATGCGCTTGCGGCCATCGGTGCCGCGCGCCACGCTGGCGTGCCGGTCGAACACGCTATCGAGGGGTTGAATCAGTTTGCCGGTGTAAAGCGGCGTATGGAGCTGCGTGCGAAAATCAACGACATCGCCATCTATGACGACTTTGCTCACCATCCCACCGCGATCTCAACAACCCTGGAGGGTGTGCGCGGACGCATTGGCGAGGGACGCATCTTCGCGGTGCTCGAACCGCGCTCCAATACCATGCGTATGGGGGTTCATCGAGAGGCGCTGGCCGATTCGCTCAAAGAGGCAGACCGCATCTTCATCTTCCATCCGCAGGATCTCGACTGGCCGCTGGCCGAGGCGATGTCCTCGCTGGGTGATCGAGTTGAGATCAGCGACGAGGTCGATACGCTGGTCGATTGGGTCGCCGCCGCCGCGATGCCGGATGATCAAATTATTGTGATGAGTAATGGCGGCTTTGGCGATATCCATGAACGCCTCGCCGTGGCATTGGCAGAAGCGGGAGAGGTGCAGTGAGTCGTCGTGCAATCGCCGTTGCAATGACCGGTGCCTCCGGTGCCCCCTACGGCCTGCGCCTACTGCAGTTGCTGCTGGAGGCGGGTGAGACGGTCTATCTGATGCTCTCCGATGCGGGGCGGTTGGTGCTCGATATGGAGTCGGGGCTGAAGCTCTCGTCGGCGAGCAAGGAGGCGGAGCAGCAGCTCTGTTCTCACTTCGATGTTGAGCCGGGACAGCTGCAGCTGTTTGGTAAGCAGCAGTGGATGGCGCCGGTGGCCAGTGGCACCAACCCGCCGCGGGCGATGGTGGTCTGCCCCTGCAGTGCTGGGACGCTCGCTTCAATCGCAATGGGATTGAGTGACAACCTGATTGAGCGTGCCGCCGATGTGATGCTCAAGGAGCGGCGCAAGTTGATTCTGGTGCCGCGTGAGATGCCGCTCTCTGAGATCCATCTGGAGAATATGCTCAAATTGGCGCGCATGGGGGCGATAATCATGCCGCCCAGCCCCGGCTTCTATCAGCAGCCGCAGACGATCGATGATCTGGTCGACTTTGTGGTGGCACGTATCCTCGACCATCTTGATATCGACCATGCGCTGCAGGCGCGTTGGGGCGAATCATAACTGCGGGGTATGGGCGTGCCGAAGATTCCACTCTTTCCGCCGCTGACCGCCATGGATAGCGAAGCGAAGGCGGTTAGTCCGCGATAGTCGACGCCGTCTGCCTATTCGTAGTTGAGAGCGAGAGCGAACGACGAAGACCCAAAACAAACTCTCGCAAAAATAGCGACTCCCCTATGCATACCGTCCTTTTCCCTGGTGGGCCGTTACCGCTACGAATCTTCGAGCAGCGCTACATCGACATGGTGCGCGATGCGATCAAAGACGAAAGCGGTATCGGTATCTGTCTGATCAGCGATGGTAGCGAAGTAGGTGGTGCTGATTCCCAATGAGTCACCAAGTGCGCTTGAATCTATCTATCAACCGCTTGTCGATCGGCTACGCGATATCATCGAACAGCTCGGCCACCCCTTCATCACCCTGGAGAAGTGTTACGACGATGCTTCATGGGTGGGTGCTCGTCTGACCGAACTCTCACACCTGCCACTCTCAACCAAGCAGCAGCTGCAGTCGTTGCTTCAACGTACCAATTAACCGGCTAGCAGAAACGACCTACCTGAATTACGGGAACACCACCGGGTGTGCCGCTGCGGAAGTCATTGGATGCCATGACATCGAGTGCATCATCCTCTTCAACCGAGGCCGATACATGGGTTGGAACAGCGTTCCAGCTTCCACCGTAGAGGTCTGACCCGTAGAGATCACCACCTCCGCTGTGCAGAGTGCCGGTCTCAATCGGCGTCATATCGTTGAGAATGGTGCCGTGACTGTCGGTGTCGTTAAAACGATCGGGTTGGCAGGCGGCAAATGAGGCCGATGAGAAGAGAGTTAGTGCTGCTAGTGCAAGAATCTGTTTCATGATGGCTCTCCTGTTAGTTATCTATCACTAACCTGGGAATGAGTCCCTGGTAGTAATAAGACCGCGCGGTTCGTTGCAATATTTCAGCGCAGTGCGCGGTTCGGTGGTCGGGAGCTAACAGGGGGATTATCAACTCCCGACCTGATTGGGTTCAGCAGACGTTTGAGAATTTCATCGTTGGGTGGTTGTTCCTGCGATCACCGCGCCTGTCGAGCTGCGCAACGGTCTCTACCCCTGGTTTGTCGACATCGAACAGCACTGTGCCGTACATGTCGCTATCGTTAGAGAAGCGGCTGTCGTTCATTGGTGGGTGGTTGTTAAGGGCATAACGTCCCTGAGAGTGATCGCGGTCTGCGGTTGAGGCCACGCGGTTCTGCTCAACATCGAACAGGATACTGCCGTACATATCACCACCGGCCTGGATTGGCCCGGAACTGATCTGTGAAGCATCGATATGGCATGCCAGTGATGCTGATGAGAAGAGTGAGAG
The DNA here is from genome assembly GCF_002020875.1 of Solemya pervernicosa gill symbiont. NCBI lineage: Bacteria > Pseudomonadati > Pseudomonadota > Gammaproteobacteria > Solemya pervernicosa gill symbiont. Next base: position 14,564 of record NZ_MPRL01000077.1, read on the forward strand.
TGCTGCAAGGGCAAAAATCTTTTTCATGCGCTGACCGCCATGGATAGCGAAGCGAAGGCGGTTAGTCCGCGATAGTCGACGCCGTCTGCCTATTCGTAGTTGAGAGCGAGAGCGAACGACGAAGAATAGCGACTCCCCTAGAACGTCTCTCCCGTGGTTTTGAGTCTCTTTAGGAGGCAGCTGGTAATTCGTCAGCCATCGTCTTGTCTGTCGCATGGCACTATTACTGCCGATATACGGTGACGAAGTTCGTTGCCACCCGTTTGGGAGACGCCGGCTGCGGCTCTCCCTCCAGTGACGGGCTCAGCCGCTGACCGCCATGGATAGCGAAGCGAAGGCGGTTAGTCCGCGATAGTCGACGCCGTCTGCATATTCGTAGTTGAGAGCGGGAGCGAACGACGAA
>NZ_MPRL01000078.1:0-12439 GCF_002020875.1 Solemya pervernicosa gill symbiont
CGTCGTTCGCTCGCGCTCTCAACTACGAATAGGCAGACGGCGTCGACTATCGCGGACTAACCGCCTTCGCTTCGCTATCCATGGCGGTCAGCGATTGATGAGTATGAGCTAATACCCTTAATAGCTTATCGATCGTGCTATTAGGGTTTACCTGTAGAGATATTGAGCGGTAACTACAGTATCTTCATTCAACGATATTGAATGAGGCGGAGTGAGCGATGAAGAGTAGTTGTAGCCTGACAAAAAGATGCATTATCCAGTTCATTGTGTTTGCATTTTTGTTCGTTATCGGTGTCGGAATCGCTTCCAAGGCTGTTGCCGATGATGATGTTGTAAAGGTTGTCTACCACGCCGACTTCTCTGATCCACGCCGCTTCAGCTCGATGCTGACCAGCATTAACAATATGGTTACTCACTATCAGAATGAACTGATCGAGTACGACGTACGTATTATCTTTGTCGCCCACGGCATCCGTTTCGTCACCAATGACAAGCTCAAGGATACCCCCTTTGCCGAAGATGCCGCGATGGCTGAGCGCAGAGCCAATATTAAAGGCCGTCTCGAAGCGTTACACAGTGTGCAGGAGGTTAAGCTCGAACTCTGCGATATCACCCGTTCACAGATTAATCTCGCCGCCGATAAGCTCTATGAGGGCATCGAATCGGTTCCCTCCGGTGTGGTACGTCTTGCCGAGCTGCAGCACGAAGGCTTCGCCTATATCAAGATCGAATAGGTATGTTTGAAGCCCGGTCGATGGGTATTGAGAAAAAGAGGCTGCGAGCCTCTTTTTTTATGGGCCTTTTGGCTGATCGCATTTGCTTGCGTTAACGTTCCAGGCATTGCGACTTCGCAATAGGATGCTCTCTACCTCTATCGATCTACCGTGTTGTTTAACGATGAAGTAGGCGTGGCTTAATATCAGTTCGGTTCCTTCGCCTACAGTCTTGGTGGTGTAGAAGGGTTCAAAGATCTTGGCAATCTGTTCGGACTCAGTGTCGCAGCCATCATCCTCAATCTCTATCGAGATCGGCGATCGGAATCATCCAAAGAAAATAGTAATGTGGATGCCCTTTCAGAGTCTTCCACAGTACACAAATTCTTAATTACTTTAATCGTTGTTATCGTCGTCTCACTATTGAGCTATTGGGTTGGACTATAAATAGTTCGCCAACAAACGCTGTGTTGGTACTGTTTGATGGCTGATCCGCTGATCCGAGGCGTTAGCTACCTGCTTGTAAAGTGACACCACTTACCCACGCCTCACTCGCGCTTCGCGTCAGATCATAAACCCCATTGGGATAGAGTCCCGCTCCGATGATCAATAGTGCCATCACCATAATGATGGTCAGTTCACGCCGTTTCAGGTCGAGGCTATCGGCGACGACGGTGCTCTGTACCGGGCCGAGGAAGGCCTGACGGTAGATGGTGAGGAAGTAGCCTGCACCGAGGATCAGACCGAAGAGTGCCGCAAGTCCGGTGCCGGTGTGGGCATCGAGTACGCTGATCAGAATAGCGTGTTCAGCAGCAAAGCCATTGGTGCCGGGTACGCCCATGCCTGCAATGCCGAAGAGGAAGTAGAAGGCGGCGAGCAACGGCATGCTCTTGGCGACACCACCGAGGCTGGCGTAGTCGGTTGAGCCGATGCGTTGGTGTAGGTAACCCGTCAGCAGGAAGATGCCACCTGCCAGGACGACGAAGTTGAGTAGCTGGAACAGCGCGCCCTGCAGACCAATGATCTCAAGTGAGGCGATACCGAGTACAACTAGACCTGCGTGACTGATGCTGGAGAAGGCGAGCATGCGTCGTAGGTTGCTCTGCGCCAGCGCCAGGATCGCACCGTAGATCACCCCAGAGATTCCCAGTCCGGCCAGCAGCCAGTGGAACTCGTGCGCGGCCTCGGGTGCGAGTGGAATGGTGAAACGGATCAGACCGTATAGCCCCAGTTTCAGGCCCACCATGATGGCGGTGATTGCGGCCGGACCCTCCATCGCTACCGTCGGTAACCAGGAGTGGAACGGCACCACACCCGCCTTGGCAGCAAAGCCAACCAGCAGCAGGAAGAAGACGGCAGTCTGAAGCTCAGCCGGGAGCGGTGTGGAAAGCAGCGTTTGGTAATCAAAGACCAATCCGCTAGCCCCCGTGTGATTGAAGGCGAGTACCAGGAAACCGAAGAGCATCGGCACACCGGTGGCCATCATAAAGAGGGTGTATTTCACCGCCGCGTAGCGACGGTTGGGCCCGACACCCCAGAGGCTGATCAGGAAGTAGGTCGGAATCAGCGTCAGTTCCCAGAAGAGGAAGAAGAGCATGGTGTCGAGGGCACAGAAGATGCCGATGACCGAACTCTCCAGCACCATCAGCAGCATGAAATAGAGACGCGGCAGGGTTCGGGTTGTGTTCCAGGAGGCGAGGATTACGCCAATGAAGAGCAATACCGTCAGCGGCAGAAAGAGAATCGAGATGCCATCAACGCCGATCAGGTAGTCGACATTGAGCGTCGGAATCCAGCTGTGGCGCTCGACCAGCTGAAAGCCGCTGTTGGCTGGATTGAACTGCGCCACGGCGATGAGCGAGAGCACCAGATCAAACAGTGCGGCAGTCAGCGCGATCCAGCGCGCACGTAGCGGGTCGGGGGTCAGCCAGATCAGTAGCGCTGCAACCGGCAGCGAGACGATCATCAGACTCAGAATGGGGAAGTCGTTGGTAACTGTATCAAGCATCGGTAGAGATTCCTGTAACGACCATTCAGTGAGCGGTGGCGCCGTAGAGTGTGTTGAGGCCATCGAATGAGTGTTCGATCAGCTGCAGCCACGGATCGGAGTGGAAGCCGGAGGTGAGCAGCACGGTGATGATGGTGCTGGCCAGGATCAGCTCCAGTGTTGAAGCGGGTGCGATCTCGCGTGTCATGCTCTCGGGCTTGGGCGCGAGGAAGGCGCGCTGGAATGACCAGAGCAGGAAGCCTGCGGCCACCACGTTACCGACCGCCGCTGCCACGGTGACAAGAGCGCCGAACTCTCCGATTGCCGCCTCCAGCATCAGATGCGCCGCATCGAAGCCGGGGGTGCCGGGCATGCCGACGATCGAGAGACCGGCTATCAAAAACGCGATGGCGATAAAGGGCAGGTGGTCGAAGAGACCGCCGAGACGGTCGAGCTGCATGGTGCGGGTACGCCAGAAGACGATACCGGTCATCATAATCAGGCCGGCACTGGCGAGACCGAAGTTGGCCGAGAGCATGGTGCTGCCCTGAAAGGCGGTGTGGTTGAGGCTGAAGAGCCCGATCACCAGCACGCTGGTGTGGCTGACCACGGCAAAGGCGAGCAGGCGACGCAGGTTGGTCTGCATCAGCGCCAGGGTGGCGGCGTAGAAGATACCGGCCACGGCGAAGGCGACGATGAAAGGCTGCCAGTAGAGCACCTCATCGGGCAGCAGCGGGAAGACAAAGCGCAGCATGCCGTATACACCGATCTTGAGCCCCAGCAGGAATACCGGCGCGACCGCCACGGTGCCGTGCTCAGCCGCCACCGGCAACCAACCGTGCAGCGGGAAGAGTGGGGTACGAATGGCCAGACCGTAGAAGAGCAGGAAGAAGAGCACCGACTGGATCGAGGCGGCGATCGGCACCTCAAGCAGGCGCGGCAGATCGAAGCTCCAGACGCCGGTGACATCGACGTAGTTCCAGCCGAGCATCAGTACACCCGCCAGCAACAGTGTGGCGCTGGTGCCCATAAACTGCAGGTAGCGCGCCAGCGCGATATTGCGCTCCAGTGAGGTGGCCCAGCGCCACAGCAGGTAACCGACAATCGCTAGCTCGAAAATCGAGACCAGTACAAACCAGAGCATGTCGGTGGTCATGAACATCGCCATCAAGGTCGATTCGGCTCCGAGTGCTGCAGCGAGAAAACGTGAGGTCTGTTCAATCGGAATCACGCGACCGTAGACCACCACCATCAGACTCAGCAGTGCGGTCAGCAGAATAAACAGCACGCTGATGCCATCAACCGCCACGTGGTAGAGCAGTGGTCCAAACAGCGGCAGCTGCTCGGCAAACTGCATGTTGGAGGTGGTGTGGTCGAACTTCATAAACAGGAGGATTGCCAGGAGCAGTTCGGCGCCGGTGACGAGATAGGCGATCGTGAAGCGGTGACGACCTTCGCGCAATATCAGCAGGGCGGCGGCTGCAATGAGCGGCAGCAGCTGCATCACGGCCAGTAGTGGGAAGTCGAGGCTGGTGCTCCAGTGTTGTTCGGTGATGATCACTTCGGCAGATTCCTCAAATAATCACGATGAAGGTGATGGCGATAAGCAGAATGAGATAACGCGGCTGACTCAGCAGCATCTCGATCTGGGTCAGGTAGGCACCGATATGGCGAATCAGTTTCAGCAGTCCCTCACCGCCGCTCTTCAGTACCAGATGCTCCTCGAACCAGTGCAGACCAGAGGCGATCCACTCCATTATCTTGCCGAAGACACCGCTGCCACGACCGATCTCACCCTCGACCAGTACTCCCTTACGGTTCTCCCACTCGGCCAGTGAGGAGAGGGCGTTAGCGGAGCCGGGCAGACCGGCGAGCTGGTTGACCACCTTCTCATCGAAGCGCTGTGCATCACGGGCCAGTCCCTGGGTCGGGCGTACAAACAGCGCGTCGGCGAGATTGTCGAGCCAGAAGCGCTGCAGGCAGGCGGTGTAGAAGGCGCGGCGTTTGGCGAGCCACGCCGGTACCGGACGGGTGGGGCGTACCATGTCGTGCATCATCGATGGCGCGGTGAGGAACTGCCAGGCGCGCCACACGGCGTGCAGCACCATGTAGATGACAGCTACTTCAAACAGGCCGAGGCCGCAGAGCAGGAACATCAGTCCGACATGGGTGGTCACGGAGAAGATCAAAACGCTCTTTACGTCGGTCTGCACCAGTGAACCAAAGTAGCCGTAGAGCATGGTGAGCAGGCCGAAGATGATCAGTGCCGCCATCGCCATCGGTGACTGCTCGAACAGCGGTTGTAGACGAACGACCAGGTAGACACCGGCATGCACCATCAGTGCACCGTAGAAGATTGCACTCGAAGGGGTCGGTCCCTCCAGGGCGCGAGCGATCCAGGGCGAGAAGGGGACCTGCGCCGATTTTGCCAGCGCGGCGAGCAGGAAACCGCCCGCGATCAGACCGGCACCGATACCGTCGGGATCGTGCGCCTCGCTGGTGATTAATGGCCATTCGATACCGCCGAGATAGGAGAAGCTGAGGAAGATCGCCATGATGAAACCGGCATCGCCGATACGGTTGGTGACAAAGGCGCGGGTGGCGTTCTGTGTCGCAGTCGGTCGGTCGAAGGCGTAGCCGATCAACAGGTAGGAGCTGACGCCCGCCAGCTCCCAGCCGATAAAGGCAAAGACCGCGTTGCCTGCAGTGACGATCAGCAGCATCGCACCGCTGAAGAGCGACATGATCATGAAGAAACGCTGGAAGCCCGCCTCACGGTGCATGTAATTGACCGAGAAGCGCATCATCAGCAGTGAGATCAGCGCCACCAGTGTTGCCATCGCCAGACTCAGGTTATCGAGGGTGAAGCTGAGCAGCACCTGATAGCTGCCGGTGGTGAGCCAGGGGGCGAGGGCGATCTGCCCCGGTGCGTTGCCGGCCATGATTGCGCTGGCATCGAGTACCAGCATCAAGATCAGTGAGATGGCGGTGGCGCTGATGGCGATCTGTGCGGTCGGCTGTTCGCCGATCTCGCCGCGGTTGAAACCGGCCAGATAGCCAATGCCGATCCAGAGGGCGGCGAATATCGGCAGGGCCGGGACGAGCCAGATGAGGGTGTTAAGCATTTGCCACCTCCTGCTGTTCGATCAGCGCCGGGGTGAGCGGCTCGCTGTGACCGTTGTACCAGTCGGGTGAGCGTTTCACCGTGGTCAGGGGCGGCTGATCACCCTCCCATTCAATCCAGCCTTGACTCGGATCGAAGCTGTGGATGGTGCCGCTGTCGGGGTCTTTGGCGGCGAGCAGCAGCCAACCGTTGCCGACAAGCTCCTGAATCGGTGGCTGACGTTTGTAGATCTCGGTCAGCATCTCGGTTGTCGCCTCACAGATCACCAGTAGGCGCATCGCCTCGTGGATCTCGATCATCTGTCGCGGCAGGCCGGTACGCAGATCGCCACTGGTGCCGTCCATCACGCCCAGCAGGCCGGAGACGTTGTGGGTCACCTTGGAACCGGAGCCGTACTCCTCGTTATTCACCGTGGAGAAGTAGTACTCAAGGCTGATACCGGCACCGACTGGGCCGTTGGCCAGCAGCAGTCGCTCCAGCACCGCGCCCGACTCGTCGGTGGTTGGGTCGTAGGAGATGAGGAAGATGCGGCGATCGAAGAAGGCACCCTGGGTCACCGAGCGACGACCGATCAGCGCTGAGGCGTTGGTGGCGTGGCCCAGCTCGGGGCGTGCCTGACTGAAATCGGTAGCGCGACCGGCGATGTGGCGATACGCCTGCTTCAGACTCGGATTGTCGGGTGCGGAGGCGAGACGGCGGCAGCGTTCGTGGGCCGACTTCTCGGAGGCCTCCAGCAACTGTGCCTGCAGGGTGGTGAACTTTTTCTGCAGCGCTTCGGGAATGATATCGGCGTCGTACCAGATGATCTCCTCGTTGCAGGTGTTGTGCTCGGCCCCGATGAACCAGGTGTCATCAGGAATCGTAATACCACGTTCGACGAGCAGTGCACGCACCTCGGGGCGGTTGATCATCGCTGCCAGGATGCGGGCGTTGGGGCCACTGTGGCGACCGCTGCAGGCACCGCAGTCGTAGGCGGCCAGATGTGGATTGTTCTGGCTGATCGAGCCGTGACCCATGATCACCGGCAGCGGTGAGTGGTCACTCAGCAGTCCGATGTTCTTCAGGAACGCCTCGGCACGATCGGCCTGCTCGCTATCGGTAAAGCCCTGCTGCGGTGCCTCGGGGGTGGCGTCGCTCTTCGCTTCGGTAGCAGTGAACTGGATACGGGTGTCGATACGCTCCTGCTCGAAACTCTGGCGGCTCTTCTCCACTGCTCGGCCGAAGCCGAACGGGGCGATGCTCTTGCCGATCAGTGTCAGTAGTGCAGCCGGTGCCGCAGCGGTGATCAATAGTGCCGAACTGAAGATGTTGCGCTGGGTCGACTGGGCCAGTAGCGACTTGATCTTTAGTCTCAGTGAACGGCGCTGGCTATGGCTCTCGGCGAGCGGCTGATGCTCCGGTTTGGCAACCTCACGCACGTCGTGTGTCGGCACCGCGACCACCGGGCAGAGCACGCTCGGCTTCTCATCGTCGAGACCGTGCCAGAAGTTGAAGACGTTGAAGTGGGCCGCGGCGCCCATCGTCTCGACACTGGGGGCGAGCTCTTCAATATGGCGGCGGATTCCCTCTTCACGATCATCCATACAGAAGATGACCTGCGCCGAGGGGCGCTGTTCGCGGACTGCCCTACGGCCGCGGCCGTGGTTGGCGGCTATGGCGTTGAAGACCTGCTCGCGGTAGTGGCGTTCATAGGCGCGCAGCCAGATAAAGCCGGCGCGGTTGTCGCTGAGCTCATCGAGCAGATCGAACATCGCATCGAGCTGTGCGGTGTTGAGGGTGCGTATCTCATCACCGCAGAGGCCGAGGTGCTGAGCGATGCGGAACAGCTGCCAGGCATGGTGCTGCACGGTGTAGCTATCGGGTCGGTCGGCGGCAGGACTCTGCTGCCAGGTCCAGATCATATCGGCAAGCTGCTGCCACGGTGCGTAGTTCTCCGTCTCGGAGTGGGCACGTTCGATCTGGCGCTGTGCCTGTGTGATCAGGTATTCCGGCAGGTGGCTGTTGAACAGCGCGTAACGAATCAGGAACTCGGAGCTGCGGCGCTGGAAGTACCAGCGCAGCACATCGAAGCTTGCCTCGAGCTGCCACTGCTTGCGGCAGATGCGCTGGGCAAAGAGGCGCTCAAGGATCAGCCGTACCGCGAGGTAGTCGATCATCTCGACCTTGGTATCGAGACCCTCGTAACCGGGATTGAGATGACGCCAGAGGAACATGCCCGACCAGCCAGGAATCTCCAGCGAGAGCAGCTCCAGATAGCGTTCCCACTTCGACGCCTCAAGACCGAGACGGCGTAGCTCGATGATGATCGTCTCGAGTGGATCTTCGGGCAGAAAATCGAGCTCGTCACGCCATTCGGGTAGATCATCAAAGAGCCAGCCGAGATCGTTGGCGGCGCTGTTGCGCCAGGCGGCGTAGAAGCCCTCACTGCGATCGATATTGTGCCAGGCGGCCATGCCCTGATCGAGATAGGCGGCAAGGTAGCGCACCAGTGTCGGTCGCAGTTCGTCGAGCAGATCGATACCGGTGACCGCCTTCAGCACACCGCGCAGGGTCAGGTCGGAACCGGCCCGTTCGAGCAGTTCGCTTAGCAGCTCCTTGGAATGTTGCTGGGCGCGGTGGTGATGGGAGTGTTCTTCACCCGACTCCTCGCCGCTGAGCGAGGTCAGGATGCGTTCGGCATCCTCGGGTGAGAGGTCGATCAGCTCCTCGGGGTGGAGAATGTAGTACTCCAGACCCAGCCCCTCAAGGCAGGCGCCCCAGAGATCGTTGATCGCATCGGCCTCGCCGTTGAATCCCTTCTCGGCGGCGGCCTTGAGCAGTCGCTGACGACGCTTGTCACTGACGTCATCCTGGAAGCTGTGCAGTGCATCCTGCTCCTCAATCTTCCAGTTGAGCTGGCAGCCGGTGAGGCGGTTGAGCGGGTTAACCAGTGCAGCGATGGTGATCTCGCCGCGACTCACGGGACCCGAGGTGCTCTGGAACAGCACCTCGTCGGCATTCAGCTCAGGACTCTCGTTGAGAATCTGCTGCAGGTCGGTGCGGTTGATGCGTCCCTGTTTGTAGAATTTACGGAACTGCTCGATCGGCAGGTAACCGTGTACACCGCTGTTCTCTTCCACCGCCGCCAGTGCGTCGGGAAAGGGGAGCTTCTCGTAGCCGTGCAGGGTGTTGTGGTGGACAAAGTCCTTGATCGGTGCCTGACCGGGAAGCACATGTTCAAAGTGCTCGATGGCGTGGTTAAGGCGTTCGCGAATCTCTTCGATGGTAGCGGAATGGCTGGCGTTGGACACGGCTACGGCTCCTTATAGTGTGCCCGCAAACGCGGCGCTCATCTGTTCAACCGAGCTGGAGACCAGCTCCAGTGCCGGGGTCGGGTAGAAACCGATTAGCACGATGGCTGCGGTGAGCACCCCGGCGGCGACCATCTCGGTGCGGCGCAGATCCTCTATCGCGGCCATCTCCTTACGGACCGGGCCGGTGAAGAGGCGGCCGACGGTGCGAATCGCATAGGCGGCGCTGATCAGCACGCCGAGGCTCAGCAGTACGACCACCCAGCCCCAGCGTTCGAAACCGCCAATCAGGGCGTGCAGCTCGGCGATGAAGCCGACCGTGCCGGGCATGCCGACGGCGGCGACAAAGGCGAGCACGGTGAAGAAAGCGAAGCGCGGCGTGGTGCGAACCAGCGAGCTGTAGTGGGTGACATCGCGGGTCTGGGTGCGCTCATAGAGCAGACCGATGAGCAGGAATAGCGCACCGGCAACCAGGCCGTGGGCGAACATCTGCATTACCGCGCCGGTCAGTCCGGCGACATTCATGGTGGCGATGCCGAGCAGTACCACACCCATGTGGCTGATCGAGGAGTAGGCGATCATCCGTTTCAGGTCACGCTGACGCCAGGCGAGCAGGCCACCGTAAACAAGACTGAACAGCGCCAGTGCGGCGAGAAACCCCTGCAGCGCGAGCACTGCGGCGGGCAGCATGTCGGCGGCGCGGATCAGGCCGTAGGAGCCCATCTTGAGCAGGATGCCGGAGAGCAGGATCGAGACCGGACTGGGCGCCTCGACATGCGCCAGCGGTAGCCAGCCGTGGATCGGGAAGATCGGCATCTTCACGCCGAAGCCGATCAGGAAGCCGAGGAAGATCAGAATCTGGGTCTGCTCCGGCAGGGCGCGGGCACCGGCGAGCATGGTGTCCATGGCAAAAGAGTGGCCAGGCAGGGCATCAAAGAGGATCAGTACGCTCAGTAGCAGGAAGACCGAGCCGCCCATGGTGTAGAGCACGAAGTTGAGCGAGGCGGTGTGACGCTGCTTGCCACCCCAGCGGTCGATAAGGAAGAAGAGCGGGATCAGCGTCAGCTCCCAGAAGACGTAGAAGAGCGACCAGTCCTGCGCCATGAAGACGCCGAGCATCGCTGATTCGAGCAGCAACATTAATAGGTAGTAGCCCTTAACCCGCTCCTTGATGCTGGCCGAGGCCATGATTGCGATCAGACTGAGCAGGGTGGCGAGCAGGATCATCGGCAGCGAGAAGCCGTCGATACCGAGTGAGAAAGAGGTGCCGAGACGTGGATTCCAGGGAACATTGACGCTGAACTGTATGGCGGCGCTAGCGGTATCGAAGGAGAGCAGCAAACCCCAGCCGAGCAGCAGCGTGGCACCCGATGCGGCGAGTGCGGTGTTGCGAATCAGTTGGCGATTGTCGTTCGGCAGAACAGCGATCAGCGCCGCGCCGATAATGGGGAGGAACAGCAGCAGAGTGAGGTTGTGCATTCCCGATCCAGTCTTAAGTCAGAAGGTGTTAGATGTTGTCGGGAACAGTAGATAATCCGTGTTCCCAGGCCATTTTACTTATTAATAAGGCGGCAAAAACTACCACGAAGGGGCTCGAATGTCATTTTTCTGACTGTTTTGCCTGTTTTTATATTTGTCATCTTCGAACGGCTGGGGGGCTGTTTGACCATGTTCTCCCAAAGAGGAGCGTATTAAGGGAAGAACATTCGACTCAGTGGCTGCCGGCTGCTCACAAGCTTTGGGCCACTGAAGAACGTGCGGACTGATTACTAAATAGCTTGTGTTTGGGATAGGGGGAAATAGCCTTCATCTTCCCTCTGTCCGGGTGAAATTACCCAAGTCATAGTACTGGCAAGTGGTGCAGATGGTGGGCTGACTTATTTATTAACTACGGTGCCTGATATTGACTGAATGCAGGTTTACGAATGTCATGATTGTCAGGTAGTATCCGGGCCAAGGGATTATAAGTGAGCATGGAAGTCGATCTAACTTCTCAGCCCCCCCCCCCACACACACACACTAATAACGAAAAAAAACGTGAATATCCGGTCGGATGCCGGGTTTGAGAAGAGACCCTATGAGTTCTGTTATTAAGTCAGCAACCCTTGTTGCTGAATGTGCTAAGCACCTTCCATCTGCGCTTCGAATAATGCTCTTTATGTCCTGGGTATTATGCGAGCGTCACTTCTTTCGTTATTCGAATCCACATTTAATTCTAAGGCGATGAGTATCGCTAGTAGAGCGAACATAACTTCATATTCATTACGATTGTGTTGAAGGTGTTGGCAGCAAGTTATCGATTAATAAAAACAAATCTCACGGCTTGATAAAGGTCGTGTAAAAAAAATAATTTTTAAGGAAGAAAAATCATGATGACTTTGGTCACTAGCAAACAATCGATACAGAGAATCCTGGATAGCACAGTAATGGTCATGGCAACCCTGTATGTGGGAAGTCTGATAACCATCGGCTACGCAACAATTGCGGAAGCATCTCCGTCAGGCAGTGTGAATCTAGCGGAGTCATACCATTCCATGCAGAACGACGTTTCGCTGCAATCACCTGTTAGTGACACCGAACACCATGAACTACTGGTGATCGATGCCGCCGTGGCCGAGCGTGAAACCCTACTTAAGGGCCTCAGCCCAGATGTCGAAGTGCTGCTGCTAGGCAAGGGCGAAGGCCTGGAGCGTATCGCTGACAGCCTCAAAAGTCGCCACGGTCTTGATGCCATTCATTTGATGTCACACGGTGAACCGGGACGCCTGCTACTCGGTGATGCAGCCATTGACCAAAGCAACCTTAACCAACACCAAACTGAACTGACAACCATCGGTGCCGCCCTGAAAGAACAGGGCGATTTGCTGATTTATGGGTGTAATGTGGCGAAGGGGAAGAAGGGTAGTGCCTTTGTTCGCCAACTGGCCGCTGCGACTGATGCCGATATTTCTGCTTCTGATGATTTGACCGGTGCGTCTTCTTTGGGGGGGGATTGGGTTTTTGAGTCTACGTATGCAGTTGAGACTCGTGTTGCCCTGAGCGATGAGGCGATAGCAGCTTATAGTGAAACCCTTGTTCCAGTAACGATAACGAGTAACCCCCAATAGCCACGATTCATCAGCAAATGTCCTGCTAGGAGACGCATTCGGAAATTCATTCACTGCGACGAAAACAGGAGTTATTACAAGCATCAATCTTTTGGCAACCACTCCAACCGCTGACTCTACAGGGGAGTCGCTATTTTTGCGAGAGTTTGTTTTGGGCATCCAAGCCCAAGCAAACAGCAAAAACTTCACGCGACCGTTTATGCCTACGGCGCCCCGAC
>NZ_MPRL01000079.1:0-12235 GCF_002020875.1 Solemya pervernicosa gill symbiont
TCGGGGCGCCGCAGGCATAAACGGTCGCGTTAAGTATTTGCCGCTTGCTTGGGCTTGGATGCCCAAAACAAGCTTCCGCAAAAATAGCGACTCCCCGATGGGATCGTGACATCCAGGGAAAAGGGGCGGTGGTCGGTCTCTCTGAGCTTTACCAGTGGGGTTATGGAGAGGCGGGGGTGGTTGGTGAGCTGGTGTTGGCCGATCAGGATCGGGTGGTGCTCGATCTGACCCTGCGTCACACCTTCAACGCCAATATGTTGCTGCGTGAAAATGGTGTGCTGCCCAAGGTGCGCCTTGAGCCGGAAGACGATTTAGGTTGGCGCGGCTCGCTACGCTGGCAGCGCTCGTTGAGTCGTTTCCACCGGCTGCAGTTGGAGTGCGGCTATGAGCGCTGGAACCTGGGGCGTAGCGCCACGGTAAGTGGTGTGACCGAGCCGGAGAGTGAAGGTGGAAACTTCTCGGCGGTGCTGTCGCTGATGAAGGCGTTTTAGTTCTACTGGCCACCGCAGACCGGGCAGCCCGGGTCCTTGCGTAGCTTCATACTGCGCCACTCCATGGTCAGTGCATCGAGTAGCAGCAGTCTTCCGCCCAGGGTCTCACCCAGTCCGAGCAGTACCTTGATCGCCTCCATCGCCTGGATACTGCCGATAATACCGACCAGCGGTGATAGTACGCCGCTCTCGCTACAGCGCTCACCCAGTTCACCCTCATCCTTGTAGAGACAGCGGTAGCAGGGGCTGTCATCACGCTCGTTATGAAACACCGAAACCTGACCTTCGAGACGAATCGCGGCGCCTGAGACCAGTGGTTTTCCGGCCGCAACACAGAGGTCGTTGATCATAAAGCGGGTGGCGAAGTTATCGCAGGCATCGATGACGATATCGACCTTGGCAATCTGCTCGGCCAGCGCCTGACCCTCAAGCTTCTCGCTGATCGCCTCGATCTCAATCTCTGGGTTGATGTCGTGCAGGGTGTCGCGTGCCGACTCCGCCTTGGAGCGGCCGAGATCGACGTGGCGGTGGAGGATCTGTCGCTGCAGGTTGGAGAGGTCAACCTCGTCAAAATCACTGATAACCAGTCGACCGACCCCGGCCGCAGCGAGATAGAGGGCCACCGGTGAACCAAGTCCGCCCAGCCCGATGATCAGTGCGCTCGAGTCGAGCAGACGCTGCTGTCCTTCGTATCCGACCTGTGGCATCAGAATCTGACGGCTGTAACGGAGTAGTTGTGGGTCATCCATAGCGGTATCCAGCAGGTATTGGTTCGTTGGCGGTAAGAGGGTGAAGATAGCAAAAAATAGCGATGTCTGAGCAACGCGATCTAATTTGTATGGATAGGTAAAGCTTGAGGGTGGTTAGAGGTACTTACGCCAGTGGGTCGGGCGCTCATCACGACAGCCGTGTCGGATGCGCTGATAGCGGTTGATGAAGATCTCGCGGGTGCAGTTATCGTTGTCGCGACAGCAGCCGAGATTGGCGCGCTGGGTCTCTTCGGTGTAGTGGTAGAGAGCGCGTTTAAGCTTGTTGAGTAGGTTGCTGCTGATGTGGAAGCCGAGTTCGATCAGGGCGTCTTCGATGATTTTTAGTGAGATGAGCTGCAGGTTGTAGCTGATATGCAGCGTGCCCTTTTCACTGACACGCAGGTGGTGAACCCCTTCGATATCGCTGAGCAGTAGTAGTGCTGTCTGCCCCTGGTTTTTGTCGAAGTGGAGCTCGCAGAAGATAATTTCGCGGTGCTTGATCAGCCCGTCTTTATCGTTATCCATAGGCCCAATCCTAGTCCTATGGGGGTAAGAATCAAGCGGTTTTTTGTCCGCAGCTGGTGCGGATGTGGCCGCCGAGGTCGCGCTGCTGGCTGATGTTGGCGTAGCCCATCTCTGTTAGTAGTCCATGCACAGGTTCGGCTTGGTTATAGCCATGCTCCAGGCAGAGATGGCCGTTTGGCTTGAGGTGGTTAAGGGCGCAGACGGCGATTTGGCGAATATCATCGAGTCCGTCGCTGCCGGAGGCGAGTGCGCTGAGCGGCTCAAATCGAACGTCACCCTGGTGCAGGTGAGGATCATCCGCTTCGATATAGGGGGGGTTGGAGAGGATCATCTCATACTGTTCCTCTTGCAGTGGCGTACACCAGCTGCCGAGTCGAAATTCGATGTTATTAATCGCATGTCGCTCGGCGTTCTGCTGTGCCACGCTGAGCGCAGCCTCGGAACGGTCGGTGGCGATGAGATGGCAGGCTGGGCGCTCGTGAGCGATCGCCAGTGAAATTGCACCGCTACCGGTGCCAAGATCGGCGATCGTCCACTGGGCATCGACGGGGATAATCGTCAGTGCGGACTCAACCAGTGTTTCGGTGTCGGGGCGTGGAATCAGGGTGTCTGCGGTGACCTTCAGTGCGAGTGACCAGAACTCGCGTTGCCCAATCAGGTGGGCGACCGGGCGCCCCTCGGCTCGCGCTGCAATTAACGCCCGAAAGCGGGACTCAGTATCGCTATCAAGATGCTTCTCGGGCCAGGCGCGAAGATAGGTGCGCGACTTGTCGAGGATATGGCAGAGCAGCAGTTCGGCATCGAGCTGTGGACTCTCCGAGTGACTCTCTAGCTGTTGTGTGGCCCACTTAAGTTGCGATTCGATGTCCATGTTATGTGCAGCTCAGATCGGGCCGTGGTGCGCCAGAAAATCAGTCGTCGGCAAGAGCGGCGAGCTGGTCGGCCTGATACTCGTTGATCAGTGGATCGATGATGGCGGAGATACCACCCTGTAGCACCTCATCGAGCTTGTAGAGGGTCAGGTTGATTCGGTGGTCGGTAACACGTCCCTGCGGGAAGTTGTAGGTGCGAATGCGCTCGGAACGGTCGCCACTACCGACCAGTAGCTTGCGGGTTGCAGCGTTCTCGCTCGCCTGCTTCTCCTGCTCACTATTGAGCAGGCGCGCCTTTAATAGCGACATCGCGCGGGCGCGATTCTTGTGCTGTGAGCGCTCGTCCTGACACTCAACCACCACTCCGGTTGGCAGATGGGTAATGCGCACCGCAGAGTCGGTCTTGTTGACGTGCTGACCACCGGCGCCAGAGGCTCGGTAGGTGTCGACCTTGAGATCAGCGGTGTTGATCTCGATCTCCTCCACCTCATCGACCTCGGGCAGAATGGCGACGGTGCAGGCCGAGGTGTGGATGCGTCCCTGCGATTCGGTCTCGGGTACACGCTGTACACGATGGGCACCCGATTCGAATTTGAGGCGCGAGAAGGCGCCCTTGCCGATCACTCGCGCGATCACCTCTTTGTAACCGCCGTGTTCACCCTCGTTTTCGCTCAGTACCTCGATCTGCCAGCGCTGATTTTCGGCGTAACGGCTGTACATGCGGAACAGGTCTCCAGCGAACAGCGCTGCCTCATCGCCGCCAGTGCCGGCGCGGATTTCAAGAAAGATATTGCTGCCGTCGCGTGGGTCTGTCGGTAGCAGCAACTTCTGTAGCTCCAGCTCCAGTTCGTCGCGACTCGCCTGCGCACTGCTCAGCTCATCCTCGGCCATGGCGCGCATCTCAGCATCATCATCCTTGAGCATCTCGTTGGCACTCTCGATATCATCGAGCGTGCCTTGATAGCGTTTGTAACTCTTCTCAAGCGGTTCGAGCTGCGCATACTCACGCGAGAGATCGCGGAAACGGTTCTGGTTGCTGATGATCTCGGCATCGGAGAGCAGTGCACCGATCTCTTCGAAGCGTTCGCTCAGATTCTCGAGCTTGAGCTGGATCGAGGCCTTCACGACTCACCCTCCTGTGCTTCGGGTAGATCAAGCAGTTGGCGGGCGTTCTCGATCAGATCGTTACGTCCCTCGAAACCGGCCTGTTTGATCTGCGCGCAGGGCTGGTGCAGCAGCTTGTTGGTCAGGGTGTTAGCGAGCCAGCGCATCACATCCTCGTTCGATTTGCCCTTGGAGAGCTGTGATAGCGCCTTCTCCATCAGCTCGTCTCGACACGCCTCGGCGCGACCGCGGTACTCGCGGATCAGGGAGACGGTGTCGAGCGAGCGCAGCCAGTTCATGAAATGGCTCGCCTGGATCTCGACGATATCCTCGGCCTGTTTGGCCGCCTCCTGGCGCGACTTGAGGTTCTCCTGAATCACCTCCTGCAGGTCATCGACGGTGTAGAGATAGACGTCGTTGAGTTCTGCCACCGACGGGTCGATATCACGCGGTACGGCGATGTCGACCATAAAGATCGGGCGGTGCTTGCGCTGTTTGAGTGCTTGCTTGACCGGCTCCTTGTGCAGGATTGGCTCCTGACTGGCGGTGGATGCGATAACGATATCGGCCTCGGCCAGATGGGCGGGTAGTTCATCGAGTGCGATGGCGTAACCGTCGTACTGACTGGCCAGTGTGTGCGCACGTTCGGCGGTGCGGTTGGCGACGATAATCCGGCCAATGCCGTTCTCGTGCAGATGCTGGGCGGCGAGCTCAATCGTCTCGCCCGCGCCGAGCAGCATTACCGTCTGTTCATTCAGCTCGCCAAAGATCTGCTTGGCGAGGCTGACGGCGGCGAAGGCAACCGAGACCGGACTGGAGCCGATCGCGGTATCGGTGCGAACCTGTTTGGCCACCGAGAAGGTGTGGTGGAAGAGGCGTTCCAGCAGGCTGCCGGTAGTGCCAGCATCAACCGCGTGCTGATAGGCGGTTTTGATCTGTCCCAGAATCTGCGGCTCACCGAGAATCAACGAATCGAGGCCGCTGGCCACGCGCAGCATGTGCTGTACCGCATCAATGTCGGGATGGAGGTAGACGTAGGGTTCAATCTCGCTACGCTCAAGGTTGTGGAACTCACAGAGCCAATCGATGATCTGATCACTACTCTGCTGCTTGTCGAGGCGGCAGTAGAGTTCGGTGCGATTACAGGTAGAGAGCAGCGCGGCCTCAGCCACTCCGGGCTGCTGATTAAGCGCCGTCAGCGCTCTCTGTAGATCCTCGGGGGCGAAGGTCACACGCTCACGAATCTCCACAGGCGCAGTACGGTGGTTGATGCCGAGGGTGACAAATGACATGAATTGGTCAATCTATTAAAACGGACGGGAAATTTTGCGTGATGCGCTCAATGATTACAAGCAACAGAATGGATAGTGGGCGAGAAAGGGATATATTTTACGGTATAGTGCCTCATCGACCCCATCGAGTGGAGGAAAGGGCTTGATTCCTGTTACCAAATACCTGCGTGCACCGTTGTTGTTGCTGATCTGCGGCTGGCTGTCGGCCTGTGCACAACTGCCTGAACAGACGCAGGGCGTGGCAGATGAGGGGGAGAGTGAAAAGAGTGCGGTGACTACCGCGAGCCCGGACGCGGAGAGCGCTAGCGGCTCAATCTCTCCGGAGCTGCTCTATACGCTGTTGATCGCCGAGGTGGCGGGGCAGCGCAAGGACTATGGTCTGGCCGTTGCCCACTACATCAAGGCGGCCTATCTCAGTGAAGATCCACAGATAGCCAAGCGCGCGACTCGTACGGCGCTGTTTGCACGCAATGGGGCGGCGGCGATTGATGGTGCCAAACGCTGGGTTGAGCTGGCGCCAGAGGCCATCGATGCCCGTCACCTGTTGGTGGTTCTGGCGTTGCGAAGTGGTGACGAGGAGCTGGCGCTGGATAATCTGGAGGCGATGGTTGCTCAGGACGGTGAGGCGGGGGTTGGGCGTGCGCTGAACCTCGCCAGTGCATCGTTCGCAAATAATGAAGAGCGTAAGCGGGCGTTATTGGTGATGGGCAAGCTGGCACAAAATCATCCGGAAAATGCCTCGGTCCACTACGCCTTCGCCAATCTTGCGCTGAGTGCCAATCAGGCCAAGGCAGCTGTAGAGGGTGCAGATCAGGCGTTGACGCTTAAGCCGGGCTGGCCTGAGGCGCGCTCGGTGCGTGGTCGGGCGCTGATTAAACTGGGCGATGTCGATGCGGGGCTGGCAGTGTTGGCCGCGTTGGTTGACGAGATGCCAGATTCCGAGCTCTATCGACTCACCTATGCTCGGGCGTTGTTGGTGGCGGAGCGTCAGAGTGATGCGCTGAAACAGTTCCAGATCCTGACCGAGAAGAATCCCGACAATAGCGATGTTGCCTTTGCCTATGGGTTGTTGCTGATCGATGCCGGGGAGGTCGAGACGGCGAAACCGGTCTTTCAGGGGCTGATCGAACGTCGCCAGCGCCTGCACGATGCACACTACTTTCTTGGTCGTATCGAGGAACAGTTGGAGAATCATCGCAAGGCGATCGACCACTATGCGGTGGTCGTTGCAGGCGAGCGACTCTACGACGCACAGCTGCGGGTGGCACGGCTCTGGTACCGCCTTGGCAATCTCGATAAAGGGCGTGAACACCTGAAGAAGCTGCGTGATCACAATCCCGAATTTGCGGTGCCATTCTTTGAGGCAGAGGCAGCGTTACTGCAGGACTCAGGTGCCTATGAGGAGGCGATGAAGCTCTACGATGAAGCGTTGTTGTCCCACCCGGAGAACGCGGATCTGCTCTATGCGCGTGCCTTGACTGCGGAGAAGATCGGGCGCATCGATCTGCTGGAACGCGATCTGCGCAAGATCCTCGAGAAGAACCCTGAAGATACACGCAGCCTCAATGCGCTGGGTTATACCCTGGTCGATAAGACCGAACGTTATCAAGAGGCGAAGCAGCTAATCGAACACGCCTACCGTCTGCAGCCGAAGGAGCCATCGATTCTCGATAGCATGGGGTGGCTCAACTATCGGCTGGGTAATCACGAACAGGCGATCGATTTTCTACGCAAGGCGCTGAGTAATCTGCAGGATGGTGAAATTGCTGCCCACCTTGGTGAGGTACTCTGGGTGAGTGGTGAGCAGGATGAGGCGCGTCAGATCTGGAAAAAGGCAATTGATATCGAGCCTGATAACAAGATCCTCAAACGAGTCATGGAGCGGTTCCTGAAGTGAGGCTGCTCTGCATAGCGGTCAGCGCTAGAATTTAGTACCTGATCAGATCTTATCGATGGATACGTCAAACGCCGACGGTTGGCCTGCACCCGCCAAGCTGAACCTTTTCCTACATATCACGGGCCGTCGTGACGACGGCTATCATCTGCTGCAAACCCTGTTTCAATTTGTCGATTATGGCGACACGCTGACCTTTCATCTGCGTGAAGATGGGGTGATCTCACGCCGCTCAGCGCTCGCTGGTGTGCCGCCCGAGACCGATCTGGTGGTGCGTGCAGCTCGAGCACTGCAGGGGCATTGCAATGCCGCGCTGGGGGTCGATATCGAGGTAGACAAACATCTGCCGATGGGCGGTGGCCTGGGTGGGGGCAGTTCAGATGCCGCCACTACGCTGGTGGCGTTGAACCATCTCTGGGGCTGTGGGCTTGATCAGGATCAGCTGGCCGAGCTTGGTATTGGGCTTGGTGCTGACGTGCCGGTGTTTGTGCGTGGATTGGCTGCCTGGGCGGAGGGTGTGGGTGAAAAACTGCAGCCGGTCAGTGTGCCTGAGCCCTGGTATCTGGTGGTCACTCCTCCGGTGGCCGTCGCAACCGCTACAGTTTTTGGTGCTTCGGAATTGACACGCGATTGCCCTCCCATCACAATACGCGACTTTCTCTCTGGCGAGGGGAGGAATGTCTGTGAGCCGGTAGTAAGAGCAAACTACCCCGAGGTCGATAACGCAATGCGTTGGCTTGCCAAATATGGTGAGCCACTAATGACCGGAACGGGGGCGTGTATCTTTGTCGCCTTTGAGCAGCAGCAGCAGGCGCGAGCGGTGCTCGATCAGCTGCCTGCAGGATTGAACGGTTTTGTCGCCAAGGGTGCGAACCGTTCTCCGCTTCTCGATCGGCTCGAGACAGCATAGATTTTTTGGGGTGTCGCCAAGCGGTAAGGCACGGGGTTTTGATCTCCGCATACCCAGGTTCGAATCCTGGCACCCCAGCCATATATACCTGCCGTGGGCAGCCACAGCAGCAGAGGGGTGCCGGAACAGCGAGCAAAGCGAGCTGGCCCGCAGGGCGAAGGACGTAGTCCTGAGTAATCCTGGCACCCCAGCCATTTTAAACTGCCCTGGGCAGTGACCATTAATATGTTGATACGACCTAGGTGGATCAGACATGTCAGATAGCAAGATGATGGTATTCACGGGTAACTCGAACCCGAAGCTTGCGCAGGATATTGTCAACCATCTGCGGATGCCGCTCGGAAAGGCGGTCACGGGACAGTTCAGCGACGGTGAGGTGATGGTCGAGATTATGGAGAACGTCCGTGGTAAGGATGTCTTCATTGTGCAGCCGACCTGTAAGCCAACCAATGACAATTTGATGGAGCTGATGGTGATGGTCGACGCACTACGTCGCTCATCAGCGGCTCGCGTTACCGCAGTGATCCCTTACTTTGGTTATGCACGTCAGGATCGTCGACCGCGCTCTGCCAGGGTGCCGATAACTGCCAAGGTGGTTGCGGATATGTTGACCAATGTCGGTGCTGATCGTCTGTTAACCGTTGATCTGCATGCCGACCAGATTCAGGGCTTCTTCGGGATTCCTGTCGATAATGTTTACGCTTCACCAATTTTGCTGGGTGATATCTGGCGCAATAAAAATGATGGTGAAGACCTGATGGTGGTCTCGCCTGATGTGGGGGGGGTGGTGCGTGCACGCGCGCTGGCCAAGCGTCTCGATGATGCCGATTTGGCGATTATCGACAAACGTCGACCTATGGCTAACGTGGCGCAGGTGATGCATATCATCGGAGATGTCGAAGGACGTTCATGCATCCTGGTCGATGATCTGGTCGATACAGCGGGCACGCTCTGTCAGGCGGCGAAGGCGCTCAAGGAGCACGGCGCAGCCAGTGTTAAGGCCTATATCACCCATCCGGTGCTCTCCGGGCCGGCGGTCGATAATCTCGATAACTCTGAGCTTGATGAGCTGGTAGTGACCGACACCATCCCGCTCAATGAGCAGGCGCGGGCATCAACAAAGATTCGTCAGCTTTCGCTTGCCGAGATGCTGGGCGAGACGATGCTGCGTATTAGTAATGAGGAGTCGGTTAGCACCCTCTTCATGGATTAGTTTTTTATCGTTCGGCGAGAGCCGGACAGATGTAGCTGCTGAACCTGGTCGCGGGGGAGGCAAACCAGCCACCCAGTGTGGCGTTTTTTTACTTTAGGAGAAGTACCATGGAAACATTTGAACTGAACGTAGAAGTACGTACGGACACAGGGAAGGGTGCGAGCCGCCGCCTGCGTCGTGCGGATAAGGTGCCGGGTATCCTTTACGGTGCCGGTAAGGATCCGATCTCACTGACCCTGGGTCACAACGATCTGTTCCACCACGCTGAGCACGAGGCGTTCTACTCGCATATTCTGACCCTGCATGTCGATGGCAAGGATGAGAAGGCGGTACTTAAGGATATGCAGCGCCACCCTTACAAGCCGGTCATCATGCACGTCGACTTCCTGCGCGTCGATATGAACGAGAAGATCCGCATGAACGTACCGCTTCACTTCCTCAACGAAGATACCGCTCCGGGCGTCAAGCTCGAGGGTGGTCGTATCTCCCATGCGATCAACGAGGTCGAGATCATCTGTCTGCCAGGTGCGCTGCCTGAGTTCATTGAGGTCGATCTCGGCGAGCTGAAGATCGGCGATATGGTTCACATGTCAGATCTGAAGCTGCCCGAGGGTGTCGAGATCGTCGAGCTGATGCACGGTGCCGAGCACGATCAGCCCGTTGCCTCTGTCCAGAAGGCGCGTGGCGGATCGGATGAAGAGGCCGAGAGTGAAGAGGCTGTTGCTGAGGGCGAAGGCGAGGGCGAGGGCGAATAAGCCCCGTTTCTCTGTTGCTGAGACCGGTGAGCGGGAGGTTGTATGGCGGCTGACCGCGCCGGTTTCGATCTTATAGTAGGGCTGGGGAATCCCGGCCCTTCTTATGAGCAGACCCGTCACAATGTCGGTTTCTGGTGGGTGGATGATCTCGCATCCCGTTATGGTTGTGCGCTTCGAACTGAGGCGAAATATAACGGCGATGTCTGTCGTGCCACCATCGAAGGACACGACTGTCGGCTGCTCAAGCCCATGACCTTCATGAACCGTAGTGGTCAGCCGCTCTCTGCGCTGGCCAACTTTTTCAAGATACCTGCTGAACGTATTCTGGTCGCACACGATGACCTCGATCTGCCACCGGGCACCATCCGTCTGAAGAAGGGCGGTGGTCACGGGGGGCATAATGGTCTGCGCGATATCATCAGCTGCTTCGGCAAGGATTTCTATCGGTTGCGGATCGGAATCGGTCACCCCGGTCACCGTGATCAGGTCACCGATTTTGTACTGGGACGCCCGGCGGCAGCAGATCGCGAGGCGATCGTCGGTACCCTTGATGATGCGACCCGTTCGCTGCCCGATATGCTCGATGGGAACCTCGACCGTGTGATGCAGCAGCTTCACACCCTTAAATAGTAGAGATGGGATTACACCATGGGATTTAAATGCGGAATTGTCGGACTGCCCAATGTCGGTAAGTCGACCCTCTTCAATGCGCTGACCAAGGCGGGTATTCAGGCCGAGAACTACCCCTTCTGCACCATTGAGCCCAATGTGGGTGTAGTGCCGATGCCCGATCCTCGTCTCGACAGATTGGCCGAGATCGTCTCGCCTGAGCGAATTTTGCCGACCACCATGGAGTTCGTCGATATCGCAGGGCTGGTGGCGGGTGCTTCCAAGGGTGAGGGGCTAGGTAACAAGTTCCTCGCCAATATTCGTGAGACCGATGCGATTGCTCAGGTGGTGCGCTGTTTCGAAGATGAGAACGTGGTGCACGTGGCCGGCAAGGTTCACCCGCTGGACGATGTTGAGGTGATCAACACCGAACTGATGCTGGCCGATATGGATACGGTCGATAAGGGCATCCAGCGCGTCTCACGCATTGCCAAGGGTGGTGACAAGACTGCCAAGGCACAGATGCCACTGTTCGAGGAGGTACGTGCAGCACTCGACGAGGGCAAGATGGTGCGTGCCATGGGGCTGAATGAGGATCAGCTGGAGCTGCTCTATGAGCTTCACCTGCTGACCATCAAACCGACCATGTATATCGCAAATGTCGCCGAGGATGGTTTCGAAAATAATCCGCATCTGGACGCGGTCAAGGAGCTGGCTGCTGCCGAAGGCGCTGAGGTGGTTGCGGTCTGTGCATCAATCGAGTCGGAGATAGTAGAGCTCGATGCCGAGGATGCTGAGGCGTTCCTTGATGAACTGGGTCTAGATGAGCCAGGCCTAAATCGTGTGATTCGTGCGGGTTATGAGTTGCTAGGATTGCAGACCTACTTCACCGCTGGCGTGCAAGAGGTGCGAGCCTGGACGGTCAAGATCGGTGCCACCGCGCCGCAGGCGGCGGGAGTGATCCACACCGACTTCGAGAAGGGCTTTATCCGTGCCGAGGTGACCTCTTACGACGACTTTGTCGCCTGTAACGGTGAGCAGGGCGCCAAGGAGGCGGGTAAGCTCAGGCTCGAGGGTAAGGAGTACATCGTCAAGGATGGTGATGTAATGCACTTCCGATTCAACGTTTAAGACCTTTCTCCCTTGACAGCAAGGCGCTCAGGCAGCAAAATCCCGCTTCCAATTTTGGCTATGTAGCTCAGCTGGTTAGAGCACATCACTCATAATGATGGGGTCCCCTGTTCGAATCAGGGCATAGCCACCATACAACAAAAGGGCTTAGCTTCGGCTAGGCCCTTTTCTTTTTCTGAATTGTAAGAGGCGCATTGGAAAATGCTGGCCTGGCTGCCGATGTGGTATTTAGGCATAGCCGCTTTGATCCTATATACATCGCATAATAGTCAGGCCATTAGTTCAGTTGGCGAATTGTTGGTTGATACCGACATCGAGAAAAAGTGTGCCATCTGCTTTGCAGAGGTCTGTCTAGTGCTCGTAGAACGTCGGACGGTGAATCCGTCAGACGAGTACTGATGGTTCACTTATGTAGGTCAGCTTTGGTGTCGTTACCGCTGAATATCCTACTACTTCCTCCATCGAAGCATCGCAGGTGCGGTAACAGTTGCGTAAGTGGCGCAGAGTGTTGGTTCGAGGCGTGATAAAAGGTGGTCATGGAAGAGGTGGTATAAAAAAAGCCCGCGACAATCGCGGGCTTTTTTTATACAGCCGCTGACCGCCATGGATAGCGAAGCGAAGGCGGTTAGTCCGCGATAGTCGACGCCGTCTGCATATTCGTAGTTGAGAGCGCGAGCGGACGACGAAGAA
>NZ_MPRL01000080.1:0-22343 GCF_002020875.1 Solemya pervernicosa gill symbiont
GGGGCGCCGTAGGCATAAACGGTCGCGTTAAGTATTTGCCGCTTGCTTGGGCTTGGATGCCCAAAACAAGCTTCCGCAAAAATAGCGACTCCCCGGGATGGAGCCTCGCACTTTATCTACGTGGCGCCCGGGAATGTCACGACACTGGGAGAGTTGGCAGCTCTTACAGGTTTAGGTACGCATTCCTACTACCTCAAAGATAACACCACTGTAACGGATGAAAATGGAATCACTGGAACAATAATCGATTTCGAGATCGAGGTGGATTTTACGGACCAGGAATTCGTCTGGGCCTGGTTTAACGCGAACATTGGTGGTCGCTCCTATCAGTTGATGCCTGATCTAGGTGGTGGTAACCCAACATTTGCAGATGTTTATGCCAATGGTGTCGATTTAGTTGGACAGTGCTTTAACGGCAGCTGTGGTACACATCCAGGTCAATCGCTGAACGGAGAGGGGGCACTGGTGTTTCTAGGGGATAATGCGGAAGGTATTGCATTTACACTTGGTGCGGAGACAGCAACGGGCGAGGCGATTACAGGGGTTGGCGTGCTGGATCGAACCCTCTTCTAATTTCTGGGATGCAGTATCATTTAAAAGAGCTGACCAACTGGTCGGCTCTTTTTTTGTTTGTCGACTTGAGAGCGCTCCATTTTGTGCTCTGTTAATGAATAAGTGCGAATGTATATAGGCTATCTTGTGTAAATAAATGGGGTAGTCTCTAATTCTGGTGTGCTAGATAAGGACGTAATTGCCGGTGATTAAACATAACGTGAGGGCGAGGTAACCGTGATGCTCTATTTAAAACGCTGTATGGCATTGATTGCGATGATATTTGTTTCACCGCTCTTTGCCGCAGATGAGCAGCTCGGTGAGGGGATGGTCAATCCCGGCTATGTCGATAGGCCGGCCTGGTTCAAGCAGTCGTTTCTCGATATTCGTGAAGACGTGGCAGAGGCGAGCAGTGAGAGCAAGCGGGTGATGCTCTACTTCTATCAGGATGGCTGCCCCTACTGTGAGCGGCTGGTGCGGGTTAACTTTGCCCAGCATGAGATCGTCGAGAAGACACGTAGCGGCTTTGAGGCGATTGCGATTAACCTCTGGGGTGACCGGGAGGTGACCGGCCTCAAGGGAGAGGTCACCACCGAGAAGCAGTTTGCAAAATCGCTGCGGGTGCAGTTCACCCCGACCCTGCTGTTCCTCGACGAGCAGGGTAAGGTGGCGCTGCGGGTCAACGGCTTCTACCCGCCGCACAAGATGGTGGCGGCGCTCGACTATGTGGCGGGCAAGCATGAATCGGCTGGCAGCTTTCGCGACTACTACGCACGACTCGCGCCGAAGCCAGCTAGCGGCAAGCTGCATCGTGAGCCTGGCTATCTGCAGCCGACACTCGATCTGAGGCGCAAGGCGGGCGCTAAGCCGCTACTGGTCTTTTTTGAGCAGAAGCAGTGTGCGACCTGTGATGAGCTGCATGGAGATACGCTCAAACGCAAGCCGTTGCAGCAGGCGATGGCCTATTTCGATGTGGCGCTGGTCGATATCTGGTCGAACGATCCGCTGATCACGCCCGATGGCAAACGCACCACGGCGCGTAACTGGGCCAAGCAGATGAATGTGCAGTTCACCCCGAGTCTGCTCTTTTTCGATAGTACTGGCAGTGAGACGTTCCGTACTGAGGCCTATCTGCGTGCCTTTCATGTTGAGTCGGCGATGCTTTACGTCTCCAGTGGTGCCTATAACAGTGAACCGGAATTCCAGCGCTTCGTGCAGGGGCGGGCGGATCAACTGCACGAGCAGGGGATTGAGGTCGATCTTTGGAAATAGTTCAACACGCTCATCGTTGTTTGATAAGAACGATTCACTGAGCCTCAAATGTTGATCACGCTGTTACTGCTGGGCGCGGCAGCGGGTCTGCTGGCCGGTCTGCTGGGTGTCGGCGGCGGGCTGGTGATCGTGCCGGTGCTGGCGCTGCTCTTCGCCGATCACAATTTCGCCCACGCCATGCATCTGGCTATTGGTACTTCACTGGCCACCATCATCTTCACCTCGATCTCATCGGTCTATGCCCACCATCGCCGCGGCGCGGTGCTCTGGCAGCTGTTCTGGCGGCTGACGCCGGGGATTGTGGTCGGTGCGCTGATCGGTTCGGTCATTGCCGATCTGATGGCGGGTGATTCGTTGCGTCTGGTCTTCGCCATCTTTGAGCTGAGTGTGGCAGCGCAGATGGGTTTTGGCCTTCGCCCTGATGCTCATCGTGGAATTCCTGGTAGTGGTGCAATGAGCACGGCAGGTGGTCTCATCGGTAGTGTCTCAGCCGTGGTTGGCATCGGTGGCGGCACCATGACCGTCCCCTTTCTGGTCTGGTGCAACGTGAAGATGCAGCAGGCGGTGGCAACCGCTGCCGCTGTCGGTCTACCGATTGCCGTTGGCGGTACGGCCGGTTTTGCCTGGCGTGGTTGGGGTGAGGTGGGATTGCCTGAGTACAGTCTCGGTTATATCTACCTACCGGCCCTGTTGGGGGTGGTGCTGACCAGCGTGCTATTTGCGCCGCTGGGGGCGCGAATTGCCCATGCCCTGCCTGGTGTCCTGCTAAAACGGGTCTTTGCGCTGTTTCTCACCGGGCTGGGTCTGCGCATGTTGTTTGGAGCGCTCTCGTGAGAAGAAGTGACAGCAAGCTACGTAAAGAGATGCGCAATCAGGCGCTACGGCGCTATCGAGAACAGCGTGATCGCAACCGTCTGGCTGAACCGGGCATCCATCAGATGGCGCTGGTACTCGACCATCTCAAACCTGGATTCAGCGTACCGAAGATCTTTCGAAGCGCCGAGGCGTTTGGTGCCCATGAGATCCATATGATCGATATCGGTCCCTTCGACCCCGCTGCGGGCAAGGGGGCGTTTAAGAAGGTCCCGGCAAAATTTCACGATAGCTTTGATAGCTGCTTCGAGAATCTCCATGAACGTGGTTATCAGCTCTTTACCCTCGATCTGGGAGAGGGGTGTCAGCCACTGGGTGAGGTGGCATTGCCTGAGAAGAGCGCCTTCATCTTCGGTCATGAGGAGATGGGGATCAGCTTTGACCGTAGTAGCTACGCCGGGATTGAATGCCTCACCATCCCGCAGGTCGGTGAGACGCAGAGTCTTAACGTCAGTGTCGCTGCCTCGATAGTGATGTACGAGTACTGTCGGCAGCATGGCTCTAAGACAGCAGGTAATAGGTAACAGGCTAGAGGGTAACCCGGATGGAGTGGAACGGAATCGGGGAGTATGGCTCTCAGATTGAATTACTTTATTTTGCTTAGTTGTGCGGCCTGTTCTAGATCACTCTGATTGAAACTCCAGGCACGCGCAAACCCACCGACATAGCGCACATCGACAGATTGGAAGGCGTAGAGCGCAAAATCACCAAACTCAAATAGCTGTTCAGACTCAGGTAGCTGGCCAAGGTAGCGAGCCTTGCCGAGAGTGTATGTCTGTGAGTCGGGTTTAACGGCGGTGACTTCACCATTGAGGGTGAGGCGTGCCAGCGTTTGCGGATCCTTTCGCCCATCATCAGGTTCGCTGATTACGAGTGAGATGGTTGGGCGTTCAAGCAGGTTGCCGGTGTGAGCGGCGAGTTGGCTCAGGTGGAGATAGAGTTGGCTGAAGTTGTCATCGAAGGCGTAGGCGACCATTGAGGCGAGTGGTGTGCCATCTTTCTGCAGCGTAGCGAGTGCGGCCCAGCGCTGACTGCGAATGAGTCGGCCCAGACCGGTAAGTGTTTCACTGCGTGACACGGATTACCCTACTGATTGAAACGATGTGGGGACTATAACAGGAAGAGGGTCGATCAGCCGCCAGTCATCGACATAAAGCGGACCACTTGATTCGGCTTCTCGTTAAATTCGTGACGCTCTGGTTTAAGCGCGATCGCTTCGAAGATCGCCTCTTTAAGGCCGTCATCGCTAATACCTCCGCGCAGTAGTGGGCGCAGGGCGTAGCTGTGGTCCTGCCCGAGGCAGAGGTAGAGGTTGCCATCGGCAGAGAGGCGGATGCGGTTACAGCTCTCGCAGAAGTGCTGTGAGATCGGGGTGATAAAACCGATGCGTAGATCGGTACCGGAGACCTGTACGTAGCGTGCAGGACCACCACCGGGCATTACGCCGGGCAGTAGCTCAAAACGTTCACCGAGGCGGCGCTCGACGCTTAGCAGGTCGAGATAGTGATCCTTGGCTCCAAAGCCGGTGGCTCCCATCGGCATGGTTTCGATAAAGCGCAGGGTGAAGTCGTGTTCGATACAGAATTCGACCATCTGCTCGAACTCGTCATCGTTGACGCCTTTCATCGCCACCATGTTGATCTTGATCGGGAAAAACCCCGCCTCTTTGGCCGCCATCAGACCGTTGATCACTTTTTCCAGCTTGCCGCCGGTGATCTCACGAAAACGGTGTGGATCGAGGGTGTCGAGACTGACATTGATACGGCTGACGCCGGCATTGTGCAGCTCGTCGGCGTGTTTTGAGAGCCGGGTGGCGTTGGTCGAAAGGGAGAGATCCTCAATGCCATTCAGCTTTGCCAGACGACCGGCCAGCTGGGTCACATCTTTGCGTACCAGTGGCTCACCGCCAGTAAGACGAATGCGCTTCACGCCGAGCTCGCCAAAGGCAGCAACGACGCGTTCAATCTCATCAAAAGTGAGCGAGTCGACAGACTCCTGGTAGTCGTCAAAACCCTTCGGCATGCAGTAGAAACAGCGTAGGTCGCAACGGTCAGTTACCGAGAGGCGCAGATATTCGATCTCTCTGCCAAATGGGTCTTTTAGTGATCGGCTCATAGTCATCAAATCTAGTTCTATTAAGCGATTTCGGCAATAACCCAAAGGGGTTATTTCCCCACTCTACGTCATGTCTATTGTGCATGACTCAATCCGGTCAAGTCCGTACAATGTCCATCAACTACAATTTCTAATTGACGCCCCGGTCAGTTGCACTGATCTTGGTCAAGGGCGGAGGGAGATGGCGATATGACCCAAGAAGAGATCAGCACCGAAATCCGACGTACGCCGCTGTTTGGCGCGCTATTGGATGATCAATTTGCCAGGGTAATGCAGGGTATGCACTGCCACCAGTTGGCCAAGGGCGAGCGTCTGTTTAGTCAGGGGGAGCCGGTACAGAGTTTCTACTTTTTGCGTCGTGGTCTGGTAAAGCTGTTTCGTACCTCGCCCGATGGCGATGAGAAGGTGGTTGAGTTGGTCAGCTCGGGCCAGATCTTCGCTGAGGCGCTGATGTTTATGGGAGGGGATGCCGCCTACCCGCTGCATGCAGAGTCGGTGGATATATCAGAGGTGCTCTCGTTCGACGCCCACGCCTTTGTTTCGCTGCTCCGCGACTCGCCTGAGACCAGTTTCCGCATGATGGCAACTCTGAGTCGCCGCCTGCATCAGTTTCTCAACGAGATCGACAGTCTCTCGCTGCGGAATGCGACCTATCGTCTGGTGATCTATCTGCTGCAACAGCTACCGGTAAATATTGCCGAGAGCACCAGCATTCATCTGCCAGCGACCAAAAACCTGATCGCCTCCAAGCTTTCAATACAGCCCGAGACCCTCTCCAGAATACTGCATCGTTTGAGAGATCGCGGTCTGATTGAGGTGCAGGGTAATGACATTGTGCTGTGCGACATCCACGCCCTGCGCAGCATGACCGATATTGACGACTGATACGCTTAATATCTGGTTAGCTGCTACCTCTTGATCTCCCTGATCAAATAACATCGATCACAGGCGAGCTGATTCTTCAGCTCGCCTTCCATGCTTAGTTTCCTAAACCCATCTCGGGGATGTATGGATGGTTATTACGCCTGTTTTGAGCTGCACACAGGGTGATAGCTGTTGCTCTCCAGCTACCTATAAAACGCCCCTGTTTCGATACGTTGCTTTGATTCAAATCTATGTGTTTGTTGGCCAGTTGTGGGCTATCAATGGTCGCTACCTAAAGCTGGCTGTTGAGGCCAGTGATCAGTCGGTCTGGTTTCATTGAGTTGAATGTGCGTCTCGACAGCGGATAGTTATCTGTGTGACATCAAAAATTATTTATATCCACTCTAATCCCGACTGTTTCTATTGGGTAAATCTCTTGTTCAACAGCTAGTTATAAGTGTTCGGTGGCCTTGATCTTCTCCATTTTCGAGACTAGGTTTGTCATATAACGTACAAAACGTGGGTATTAAGAGGCGAGGTTGGTGCCCGCCGATGTGGTGAGCTTTAGGCGCTATTTGTTGGTCAGCAGTACTGCTATCGAACCAAAGAATCTGCGTTCAGATCAGGAAGCTTCCATTGAGCAGGAAGCATAAGTTAACCGCGTCTCTATGGTGGTAGGTGGCGGTATGGGAAGGGCAATAAACCGACGGGCATTTCTCAGGGGCGATCTCTCCGGTCGTTCGGTGCCTGTGCGCCCACCCTGGGCAGTGGAAGAGACGTTATTTGTCGATCTCTGCAGCCGTTGTGATGACTGTAGAAAGCAGTGCCCTGAGTCGATTATCGAAACCGAGTCAGGTTTCCCCAAGATCAATTTCAAGCGTGGTGAGTGCACCTTCTGCGGCGAGTGTGTCGAGCGCTGCAAAACCGGCGCGCTCCAGCCCCAGGCCTTCGCAGCTCATGCGCAGCCGTGGCAGCTTAAGGCAACGATTTCCGATGCGTGTCTGGCGATGCGAGGCGTTGTATGCCGCAGCTGCGGCGAACAGTGTGATGAGCGCGCCATTACATTTCGACCACGCATCGGTGGTGTCTCTATTCCTGAACTCGATCAGCAGGCGTGCAGCGGTTGTGGCGCCTGTGTGGCGCCCTGTCCGGTAGCGGCTCTCTCGGTTCAGCAGGGGACGAATCAACTATCTCAACAAAAATCACAACTGGAGGAGAGTGCATGAATATCTGTGGCGTTCTGGTGCATGCCAGACCAGAAAATATCGTGCCGGTAAAGGAGCGGCTGCAGCATCTCGAAGGCGTTGAAGTACACGCGATTAACGATGATGGGCAGCTGGTGGTGACCCTTGAGCAGGATGATGAGGGTCTCATGGCCGATACCTTGATGAGTTTTCAAAACGTGGATGGCGTTATATCCGCATCGATGATTTACCACCATAACGAAGATGAAAATAATGAAGAAGTTGAGCATTTAGAGGAGGTCGTACAATGAAACAGACACGGCGAGAATTTATTAAAAACAATGCGATAGCTGCAACTGCAGCGGCAGCGGGTGTCTCCCTGCCAGGGGTCAGCTTTGCAGCGGCGGATGATGGGATTCGCTGGGACAAGGCGGCCTGTCGCTACTGTGGTACCGGCTGTAGCGTGCTGATCGGCACCAAGGGCGGCAAGGTAGTCGCCTCACAGGGTGATCCCGATGCCCCGGTTAACCGCGGTCTCAACTGCATCAAGGGTTACTTCCTGCCGAAGATCCTCTACGGAAAGGATCGTCTCACCCAGCCGATGCTGCGTAAGACGGGTGGGAAATACGCCAAAGATGGCAAGTTTGAGGCGGTCTCCTGGGACGAGGCGTTTAAGATCATGGCGGAGAAGTTCATCGCTGCGCGTAAGAAGGGTCCCAAGGGTATCGGCATGTTCGGTTCCGGTCAGTGGACCGTCTGGGAGGGCTATGCGGCACAGAAGCTGATCAAGGCCGGTTTCCGCTCCAACAGCCTCGAGCCGAATGCTCGTCACTGTATGGCCTCGGCGGTTGGTGCCTTCATGCGAGGCTTCGGCATCGATGAGCCGATGGGCTGCTATGACGACCTTGAGCACGCCGATGTCTTCGTGCTGTGGGGTGCCAACATGGCGGAGATGCACCCGATCCTCTGGTCGCGCCTTACCGATACCCGTCTGACCAAGAAGGGGTGTGAGGTACATGTGCTCTCAACCTACGAGCATCGCTGCTTCGAGCTGGCCGATAACGGCATGGTCTTCACCCCACAGACCGATCTGGCGATCGGTAACTACATCGCCAACTACATCATCCAGAATAAGGCCTACAACAAGGCGTTCCTCGACAAACATGTCAACTTCCACCAGGCGGTTACCGATATCGGATACGGTCTGCGTGCGACCCATCCCAAGGAGAAGGCGGCGAAGAATCCGGGTAACGGTGGTAAGAGCAAGATCTCCTTCGAGGAGTACGCCAAGTCGGTAGCCCCCTATACTCTGGAGAAGGCGAGCGAGATGTCGGGCGTGCCGAAGGATAAGCTGCTCAAGCTGGCCAAGGTCTACGCCGATCCGAACAAGAAGGTCACCTCCTACTGGACCATGGGCATGAACCAGCACACCCGCGGTGTCTGGATGAACGGTCTGGTCTATAACATCCATCTGCTGATGGGCAAGATCTCCGAGCCGGGCAACAGCCCCTTCTCGCTCACCGGTCAGCCATCCGCCTGCGGTACCGCTCGCGAGGTCGGTACCTTTACCCACCGCCTGCCCGCCGATCTGGTGGTGAAGAAGGATGCGCACTGCAAATTTTCCGAGAAGACCTGGAAACTGCCAGCAGGCACCATTCCGCGTGCCAACGGCAAATCCGACGGTGCCGATCAGCCCGATATCAGCGGTAAGCCGATGGGTAAAAACCTGATCCACGCGGTGGCGATGCACCGTGCACTGAAGGACGGGGTCATGAACGTCTTCTGGGTGATGTGTAACAACAACATGCAGGCGGCGGCCAACTTGAATGAGGAGTCCTACCCCGGTTGGCGAGCTCCCGATAACTTCGTCATCGTCTCCGACCCCTACCCGACCGTCTCCGCCCAGGCCGCCGACCTGGTACTGCCGACGGCGATGTGGATCGAGAAGGAGGGTGCCTACGGTAATGCCGAACGCCGTACCCAGTTCTGGCGTCAACAGACCGCTGCACCGGGTGAGTCGAAGTCTGACCTGTGGCAGGTGATGGAGTTTGCCAAGTACATCAAGGTCGAGGATGTCTGGCCGGCCGAGCTGATCGCCAAGGCACCGGAGGTTGCAGGCAAGACCCTCTTCGATCGCTGACCGCCATGGATAGCGAAGCGAAGGCGGTTAGTCCGCGATAGTCGACGCCGTCTGCATATTCGTAGTTGAGAGCGGGAGCGAACGACGAAGT
Organism: Solemya pervernicosa gill symbiont; assembly: GCF_002020875.1. NCBI lineage: Bacteria > Pseudomonadati > Pseudomonadota > Gammaproteobacteria > Solemya pervernicosa gill symbiont. Next base: position 9,092 of record NZ_MPRL01000080.1, read on the forward strand.
ACGACAATGATGAGTCCAAAGACTTTGGTTTCTACGCGCAGAAGGGGCTATTCGAGGAGTATCGCCTCTTCAACTCCGTCGAGGGGATTCCGAAGAAGGGCCACGAGATGGCCGAGTTTGGTGCCTACCACAAGGCGCGTGGTATGCGCTGGCCGGTAATCGACGGCAAGGAGACGCTGTGGCGCTTCCGCGAAGGCTACGATCCACACGTTAAGGCGGGTGAGGGCGTCAAGTTCTACGGTACCGGTGACGGTAAGGCGAACATCATATCGGCTCCTTTCGAGCCTGCTGCGGAGGTCCCTGACAAAGAGTACGACATGTGGCTCAGCACCGGCCGTGTGCTGGAGCACTGGCACTCTGGTTCGATGACCCAACGCGTCCCCGAGCTGCACCGGGCGGTACCCGATGCGGTGGTCTTCATGCATCCCAAGGATGCGAAGAAGCGTCGTCTGCGTCAGGGCGCCAAGGTGAAGGTGGTCAGCCGTCGTGGCGAGATCGTCTCCCGTGTCGAGACCCGTGGTCGTAACCGTCCGCCCGAGGGGCTGGTCTATGTACCGTGGTTCGACGCCAGTCGTCTGATCAACAAGGTGACCCTCGATGCGACCGATCCACTATCGAAAGAGACCGACTACAAGAAGTGTGCGGTCAAGGTGGTGAAGGCGTAGTCCGAGTCCACTGACAACAGAAGCGAAGATGAAATAGAAGATGAGTGACCACGATCACAACGATAACCTGAACGGGAAGGGCAAAGCGGTTAGCCGCCGTCGCTTCCTGGCCGACTTGGCCAAGACCGCTTGCGGTGTTGGTCTGTTCGGTATGGGTATCGGGCTCTATTCACAACAGGCCCGATCGTTGCCGGCACTGGCGATTCGTCCTCCGGGTGCGCTACCCGAGGGTGAGTTCCTGGCAGCCTGCACGCGCTGTGGTTTGTGTGTTCGTGACTGTCCCTACGACATTCTGAAGTTGGCCGATATCGGTGAAGAGGTAACCACCGGCACGCCCTACTTCACAGCCAGGAGCGGTCCTTGCGAGATGTGTGAGGATATTCCCTGTGTGCCGGTCTGTCCGACCGGGGCGCTGGATCACGAGCTGACCGATATCAACAGGGCCCGTATGGGACTGGCGGTGGTCTCCGATCAGGAGAGCTGTATCGCCTTTCTCGGGCTGCGTTGTGAGGTCTGTTACAACGTCTGTCCCATCCGTGGTAAGGCGATCACGCTGGAGCGTAAGCACAACGTTCGTTCCGGTAAGCACGCACTCTTTATTCCCGTCGTCCATTCCGACGCCTGTACCGGCTGTGGATTGTGCGAGAGGGCCTGCATTCTGGAAGAGGCCGCCATCAAGGTTCTACCTAACCATCTGGTTCAGGGGAAGCTGGGCGATCACTACCGGATCGGCTGGGAGGAGAAGGCGAGTGCGGGCGAGTCGCTGGTCACCCCGGATGTGGAACACCGCTACAACCTGCCCGAAGGCGTGCGTTACGAGCACGGCGGGGAAGGGCTGATCACCGAAGAGCGTAGTAATCCACTCGATACACTCAATAGTGGTTTCGGGGGGAGTGACTGATGGCTAAGTACCAACGTTTGGGGGCCGATGCGCTGGCCGAGAAGGGCTGGCTGGGTGCGCACAAATGGTTGTTGCTAAGGCGTTTTAGTCAGCTGTCGATTCTGCTGCTCTTCATGCTTGGTCCCTGGGCGGGTGTCTGGATCATCAAAGGTAACCTCTCATCCAGCCTGCTGCTGGATACGGTGCCGATGACCGATCTGATGGTGTTTCTGCAGATGCTGGCGGCGGGTTTCCTGACGCCGGTCAGTACGGTGGTCACGGGAGTGTTAATCGTGACTGTCTTCTATCTGCTCGCAGGTGGACGTCTCTTCTGCTCCTGGGTCTGTCCACTCAATATGGTGACCGATGCAGCCAACTGGTTGCGGGAGAAGCTGGAGATCAAACCCTCGACCCACCTGTCGCGCAATCTGCGCTACTGGATGCTGGCGATGGTGGTGGTGATGGCATTTGTGACCGGGAGTATGGCCTATGAGGTCTTCAACCCGGTCTCGATGACCCATCGCACCATCATCTTCGGTCTGGGAATGGGGTGGGCTGTGGTTCTGGCCATCTTCCTCTTCGATCTGTTTGTTGCCAGAAGAGGCTGGTGCAGCCACCTCTGTCCGGTGGGTGCCACCTACGGACTGCTCGGTAAGCTCAGCCTGGTGAGGGTGCGGGCCGATCAACGTGTGGCCTGCAACGACTGCATGGAGTGTTTCGTCGTCTGTCCCGAACCGCAGGTGATCAAGCCTGCGCTCAGGGGTGAGACGAAGGGGGGCGGTCCGGTAATCACCTCGGGTGATTGCACCAACTGTGGTCGCTGTATCGATATCTGTGCCAAGGATGTCTTCCACTTCGGAATGCGTTTCAACAATGTCAGTGGTAACGAAGGTATTAAGGGTTCGGCAACGCACGCCTGATGTGTGTTGCAAGGGAAAAATCAAACGATGAAAAAATCTAAATTGATGGTGGAGGTTGTCATGAAAAAAATCGTACTTACCGCAGTTCTGGGGATGTTTGCCGTGATGGCAATACCGTTCAGTGCCAGCGCCGATGTGACGTCACTGCGTGGTGATCTGGAGCTGGATGCAGACTCCAAGGCGTATGAGAAGCGTAAGCAGGTAACGCAGAAGGGTGGCTTTGAGCGTAGCTTCAAGCTGCAGCCGCCGATGATTCCGCACAAGGTTGATAAGGATAAGATTACCTTGAAGACTAACACCTGCATGCGCTGCCACAGCGCGGCCAACTACAAGAAGGAGAAGGCACCGATGACGGGCGAGAGCCACTTCCTCGACCGTGACGGTAATAAGCTGAAGAAGGTCTCGGCGCGTCGCTACTTCTGTAACCAGTGTCATGCGCCGCAGCAGAGTGCCGATCCGCTGGTTGAGAACCAGTTTGTCGGAGCGAAGTAACGGTAATGTCCCGGCCGGGGCGGCGAGCGTCGCTCTGGTCGGTTTTTAAATCAATAATCCATAATTAAGGTTGTAAACATGCTTGCTAAATCAACATTTGCCACGCTGGTTGTCGGCATCATCCTCGGTGTCATCGGTTGGGGTGGATTTAACTGGTCGCTGGAACTGACCAATACCGAGGAGTTCTGTATCTCCTGTCATGAGATGGAGGCGAACGTCTATCAGGAGCTGCAGGAGACGGTGCACTGGTCGAACCGGACCGGCGTGCGGGCCACCTGCCCCGACTGTCACGTGCCGAAGGAGTGGACGCATAAGATCGTGCGTAAGATCAAGGCGTCTAACGAGCTCTGGCACAAGATGATGGGCACCATCGATACTCCGGAGAAGTTTGAGGAGTATCGACTCACCATGGCGGTCAGCGAGTGGGAGCGGATGAAGAAGACCGATTCACGCGAGTGTCGTAACTGCCACAACTTCGGTTCGATGAATCTCGAGAAGCAGGAGGAGCGTAGTGCCGAACGCCATGACCCGCATGTCTGGGAGGTGCAGGATGGCCTGGAGCCGAGCAAGACCTGTATCGACTGCCACAAGGGTGTCGCGCACAGTCTGCCTACCGGCTGGGAGGAGGAGTAACAATCTCACAGGCTGAAGCGAAGAGGGCGCACACTGTGCGCCCTTTTTTTGTTGATTGGTCGACGGCGGCGGCTGAGATATCCTTGTTAACAATTGTTTCGCTATAAAACCTACTACTTCCGTGTAGTACTATGTCTGGCATGTATGTCATGAAAATCGAATTCGTTGTCGGTTTGTTCACCGATCCCTCTGATTAGTCGCTGGTTAACGATGGAAAATAATAAGAGCGAAATAGAGGCGCGTCTCTCCGCGCTGGTAACGAGCTATCGCGCAGGATTGCCAGCGAAGGTCGATGAGTTGCGTTCGGACTGGTACCAGCTTAGTGAGGGAGCATGGAGTGATGATCAGGCTGCACAGCTACTGCTGTCACTGCACAATCTAGCCGGTTCAGGTGCCACCTACGGCTTCTCCGAACTGAGTGCTTATGCGAGTGGTTTCGAGCGGCTGCTTGAGACAGTCGTTAAACAGCGGCAGGTTAGTGCCGAGGTGGGTGAGCAGGTCGATCTGATCCTTGATGTGCTTAAGCAGAGTGCCAACAGCTCTGATGACGACCCATTCTGGAGAGATTTTGTCGGTCTGGAGCGACCACAGCAGCAGTATGTCGATAGCCGTATCGTTTTGGTGGTGATTCCTCATAATGAAGCGCTCAGAGAGGCGGTAGTGGCGTGTCTGGAGAGTCACGCTTTTCAAGCCATGGTAGTGGAGAGTATTGGTTCGGTCATCGAGTGGATACGAACAGAGAGTGCGCTGGCAGTGGTGCTGGATGAACTGCCAGAAGAGGATGGTGGCTACTGTGAAGTGCCGACGGGTTTGAGTCGTGCGGTCAGTTGTCCACCCTCCATCATGGTCTCAGGTCAGTATGATGCCGAGTCACGATTGGCAGCCGCTCGCGTTGGGATCAACCGCTATCTGACCACCCCGCTCAAAAGTATCGAACTGGTTGAAGCGCTCGATGATTTTTCCTTGGAGGCGAGTGATTCGAATGGCCGGGTACTGATCGTCGATGACGATGTGAATATCGCAGTGCTCTATAGTGCTTTTCTGGAGCAGGCGGGGATGACGGTACGCCATCTAGCAAACCCGTTGCAGACGCTGGAGACGATCGAATCTTTCCAGCCCGATCTGATCATGATGGATCTCAATATGCCGCAGTGTAACGGTATGGAGTGCGCCAGCGTGATCCGACAGTTCCGCCATCTCGACGATACCCCAATTCTCTATGTGGCTGGATATGGCGATGACGCTCTGCGCCTTGAGGCGATGAGTCGTGGTGGTGAGGAGTTTATCGATAAGCCGGTCGATCCCTACCATCTGGTCCGAACCGTGAGGGCATGGTTAGTCCGCTCGGGCAGGACGCATCGACAGAAGGCGCGTGCCGAAACTAATCTGCGGGAACTCGAACGGCAAAAGTTTGCACTTGATCAGCACTCTATCGTCAGCATCGCAGATAGCAGTGGCAAGATTACCTATGCCAATGAGAAATTTGTACAGATCTCAGGCTACAGCCTGGATGAGCTGCTTGGTGAGAACCACAATGTCGTTAACTCTGGTACGCACTCAAAGAGCTTCTTCATCGATATGTGGCAGACCATTGCCAGCGGCAAAGTGTGGCATGGTGAGCTGAGTAATCGTGCCAAAGATGGGGCTATCTACTGGGTTGACTCGACCATCGTTCCCTATATGGATGAGAGAGGTGTTCCTTACCAGTACGTCTCGATCCGAACCGATATTACCGAACGAAAGCTGTTGCACGAAGAGTTGCAGAAAAATGAGGAAAGACTCAATAGGAGTCAGACCTTTGCCAATATCGGTACCTGGGACTGGAATATTGAAAGTGGTGAGCTCTACTGGTCAGAACGCATTGCTCCTCTGTTTGGTTACCAAAACAGGCTCGTTGATACCACCTACGAAAACTTCGTCAATGCGATTCATCCCGATGATCGTGATGCGGTACTCGGTGCTGTAAATGCCCGTGTGGAAGAGGGTGCGGAGTACAATATTGAGCACCGGGTCGTTTGGGATGACGGAACAGTTCACTGGCTGCTTGAAAAGGGTGATGTGGTGCGCGACGGGGCGGGTAAAGCGCTGAAGATGCTCGGTGTCGTGCAGGATGTAACCGCTCGTAAAGAGGCCGAAGAGGCGCTGAACAGATTCAAGACCACGCTCGATGTGACGCAGGATTGTGTCTTTATGATCGACCCCGGGTCGCTCACCTTCTTCTACGTCAATCAGGGAGCGATCGATCAGGTGGGTTACAGCGAGCAGGAGCTGCTCACTATGCACCCCTGGACGATCAAGCCCGATTACGATGAGAGAAAATTCAGGTCGCTTATCGAACCACTGCTTCTGGGAGGACAGAGTTCGATTGCCTTCGAGACGATCCATGAGCACAAGGATGGGTCGCTTATCCCGGTCGATATTGTGTTGCAGCTAGTTGCGCCCGAGGGTGAGCCGACACGATTCGTGGCCATCGTGCGCAATGTGACAGAAAGAAAGCGGATCGAGACTGCTCTGCAGACATCGAGAAATATGATGCAGAGCGTGCTCGATACTATTCCCGTGCGTGTCTTCTGGAAGGATCGCGAGTCGGTCTATCTGGGATGTAATAACCACTTTGCTGCCGATGCTGGGATCAATCACCCGAAAGATATTATCGGCAAGACGGACCTTGAGTTGCCATGGCCGGAGCAGGCTGAGCTCTACCGGGCTGATGATGCGATAACCATCTCCAGCGAAGAGTCGAAGCTTAACTACGAAGAGCAGCAAGATCGTAGTGATGGCTCACGTAACTGGGTAGAGACCAGCAAGGTGCCGCTGCGGGATGGTGAAGGCGAGATTATCGGTGTGCTCGGTACCTATCACGATATTACCGATCGCAAGCTGGCGGAGAAGGCGCTGCAGGTGAGTGAGGCGCGTCTGCGTGATGCGCAGCGTATCGGCCATATTGGTAACTGGTCGTGGGATGTTGAAAGCGGATATCTGCACTGGTCGGATGAGATTTTCAGAATCTTCGGCCGCTCTCCGAGTGAGTTTGAACCGACCTATGAGCACTTCTTCGAGACGATTCACCCCGATGATGTTGAGTGTATTAAGCGTTCGGAAGAGAAGGCGTTTGCGCAGGGTAAGAAACACAGTATCGACCACCGCATTGTGATGCCCGATGGCGAGATACGCTGGGTACACGAAGAGGCTGAGGCGGTGATGGGTAAAGAGGGTAACCCGATCAGTCTGGTTGGTACGGTGCAGGACATTACCGATCGCAAACGTGCCGATATCGAGCTTGAACGGCAGAAGGTGCTGTTTGAGTCGCTGTTCCGCGATATACCTGACGCGATGGTCTATGCGAATCCAGATCGTGTGGTACAGATGTGTAACCCAGCCTTGACGCGAGTGTTCGGTTATCAGGCCGATGAGGTGGTCGGAGAGAAGACTTCGATACTCTATGAGAGTGAGGCGGAGTTTATTCGGCAGGGCGAGCAGCGATTGAATTTGAGTGCGACCGAGTCACGCCTTCCCTACGAGGTTGCCTACCAGCGAAAAGATGGGGATGTCTTCCCTGGTGAAACAGTTGGGACTGCGATCAAAAATCAGCAGGGCGAAACGATCGGCTATATTGGCGTGATTCGTGACATTACTGATCGCAAGGAAGCGGAGCAGAGCCTGAAGGTCTTCCGTCAGGTCTTCGATACCTCCAAGCAGGGAATTGGGATTTCTGATCGTGCGGGAAAGATCATCTATATCAACCGGGCCCATGAAGTGGCCAGTGGTTACCGACTTGAAGAGGTGGTTGGAAAACCCTTTAGTATCTTCCTCTCGGAAGAGACGGCTGCTGCGAAGGAGCCAGAGATACTCGCGGCCATCAAACGTGGTGAGAGCTGGAGCAATTTGCTGCCGCAACAGCGTAAGGATGGCAGTAAATTTGTCTCTTTCTCAAATATCAGTTATGTGCCGGATGCCGCCGGGAATCCTCAGTATCTTTTCAATATCTTCGATGACTACACCGACGAGCTGGCAAGACAGCAGGAGCTCAATCTGGCCAAGGAGCAGGCGGAGCAGGCCAATCGTGCCAAATCGGAGTTCCTCTCCAGCATGAGTCACGAGCTGCGAACACCGATGAATGCGATCCTCGGTTTTGCGCAGTTACTGGAGATGGAGAGTGATCAGCTCTCCGAGGATCATCTCGATAACGTCAATGAGATAGTAACCGCCGGTGGGCACCTACTTGATTTGATCAATGAAGTGCTCGATCTGGCGCGAATTGAGGCGGGCCGTGTCGAGTTGAATATGGAAAATGTTGCTATACGCGAAGTGCTGGAGGAGGCGAAGACGCTCATCCGTCCACTTGCTGAACAACGGAGAATCAACATCGTTGATGCAATGAGCTGTAGTACCGAGATGACGTTGCATGCAGATCGCGTTCGTCTAAAGCAGGTGTTGATCAATCTGCTCTCCAATGCAGTGAAATATAATCGTGAAGGCGGCACTATCGAGCTGAGCTGCGGTTGTGACGTGGAACAGGATGAGCGGATCTGTCTGACGGTTCGCGACACCGGCATGGGCATCCCATTTGAGCAGATCGAATCGCTCTTTACCCCCTTTAATCGACTTGGCGCAGAAAACTCCGAGGTGGAGGGTACCGGTATTGGTCTGGTGATTACCAAACAGCTGGTGGAGATGATGGGGGGTGAAGTTGGCTGCGAAAGTACACCGGGTGAAGGGTCGAACTTTACGGTCTCGTTCCCGTTTGATCATTCTCGGTACGAGAGCGTGTCGGCATCCGGTAGTATCGGTGTAGAGGCTGGGCTGAGTTCAGACCGTGACTATAGCGTGCTCTACGTTGAGGATAATCCGGCCAATATTCGTCTAATGAATACGGCATTGGTGCGTCGCGGTAACATCAATCTGATGACGGCACATACAGCTGAGCTGGGGCTCGATCTGGCTGAGGCGCATCAACCTGATGTGATCATTCTCGATATCAATCTGCCGGGTATCAGTGGAATGGAAGCGCTTGAACGGATCAAGGTATCTGAAAAACTCTGTAACACCCCTGTTATAGCGCTGAGTGCCGATGCGATGCAGAGCTCGATTGATCGTGGTTTGGAGGCGGGTTTCTACCGTTACCTGACCAAGCCGATCGATATCCAGGCGTTGTTTGAGTCGTTGGATGCCTCGATTGAGGCGGCACGCGAGCAGTAGCTATCGATCGTTAGCTGCCGAGGTCAGGCACAAAAAAAGGGGCGCACCGAAGTGCGCCCCTTTTTTATTACCGTAGCGGATGCTGCGGCTTAGCTTAGGCTCTGATAGTAATCCATCAGAATCTGAGCTACCTCAGGACGTGAGAACTCTTTAGGTGGTGCGATGCCGTTACCGAGCATTTCACGAACCTTGGTGCCGGAGAGCAGTACGAAGTCTTCCTTGGTGTGATCAGGCGCTTCGCGCATCATCATTACCTTGTCGAGCTTCTTCGAGTAGGCGGTGTGGTCAGCTTCGAAGATCTCAATCTCCATTGCGCCAGCAGGTACCTTGTCGTGGAAGATGGTCTGCGCATCGAAGGCGCCGTAGTGGTCACCAACACCAGCGTGGTCACGACCAACGATGAAGTGGGTGCAGCCCATGTTCTGACGGAAGTAAGCGTGCAGTACTGCCTCGCGAGGACCGGCGTAGAGCATATCGAAACCGTAACCGGTAACCATTGCGCTGTTGGGTGGGAAGTAGAGCTCAACCATCTTACGGATTGCAGCATCACGAACTGGAGCAGGGATATCACCCTTCTTCAGCTTACCGAGCAGCATGTGGATTACGAGGCCATCACACTCGAGACGATCCATCGCCATGTGGCACAGCTCCTCGTGAGCGAGGTGCATTGGGTTACGGGTCTGGAAGGCAACAACCTTCTTCCAGCCACGCTCAGCGATCTCGTTGCGAATCTCAACCGCGGTGCGGAAGGTGTCTGGGAAGTCATCCTGGAAGTAGCTGAAGTGCAGAACCTGAATGTCACCGGAGATTGCGATACGACCCTGGCCGTTGAATGCAGCGACACCGGGGTGCTCTGCATCGTCAGTGCCATAGACTTCCTGAGTCATGGTGGCCATCTGCGCGTCAGTCACTTCCTCGGTAGCGGTGATGTCCATGATGGCAAGCACAGGGTTGCCTTCCATGTTGGGATCACGCAGGGCAACACGCGTTGCGCCGTTAAGGCTGTCTACGCTATCAAGCAGGCAGAGAACAGGAACGGGGAAGAAAGAACCGTCGGTGAGGGTCAGTTTCTCGGCTGCGCCCATGGCATCAGCAACGTTCATGAAACCCTTCAGCGGGTTGAAATAACCAGCACCCATCATGACGGCATTACCTGCAGCCTGTGAGCTGATGGTGACAGAAGGCAGAGACTCTGCCTCGTGCATAAGCTTGTGGTGCTCTTCGCTGTCGTAGACAAATAGCGGGTTGAGTTCGTCGGAACCGATTGGCTTGATCATGCTTCTTTCCTCTCGTTTTTTATATAAACCCCGCAGGGCGAGGCAGTAACCGATGTCCATGGGGTGGAGAACGCTGATACCCGATGGCACTAAATTGTGGTCGACCCGGCGGCGCGGAAATATCTGGTGCACAGGATCAAATCGATCTGAAGCCCCGCCGAGAGAACTGCCGACTATACAACACCCCCTTTTTTCTGGGTAATAGGCCAAAATGATGAGGTCATAGATTCCAATTTTTGGCGTGGAGATGGAAAAAATCTTATAAAAACAGTTAGTTTGAACTTGGTCTGATTCTTGGCTTTGAGGGGTATTGAAGAGCCAGCGTGATCAACTGTTTCGGTTAGATAAATAACCGTATATAGTGTAAGTGAAATTCGAGTGTGACTAAGGCGTGAGCCCTCGGTGGATTGAGTGGTCTCAACGGAAGTGGAGCTTTCGTACGCCAACATCAAGGATGATGGAATGATTCATGGTTTTCTTCTGCCCCGTTGTGGGCGTTATATCTGCATCTGCCTGGCAGCCAGCCGCCACTTTTTCCTCAGCGTGTTCCCGGTGGTATTGACGATTGCCGTCATACCCGCAATGAGTTACGCCCAAGCCGATAGCGGTGAGATGGTCCGTCACCAGCAGGAACGAGAACGTGCTCTGCGTGAGTCTCAGGAAGTGAGACCAGATGTTCGTTTGCAATCGCAACTGGACCGCGACGCCCTCATGATCCCCGAAGATGAGAGGCCGTGCTTCAAGATCGAAAAGGTCACGCTGACAGGCCAGGACGCCAGGCGGTTCGAATGGGCGATCGAGTGGGCCGGTCGGCGCGGAGAGCCATTCATGGGCCGCTGTCTTGGTTCACAGGGTATCGGTGTGGTGATGAGGCGGGTGCAGAATGAGATCGTGGCGCAGGGGTTTATAACCACCCGAGTCGTTGCGCAGCCACAGGACCTGAATGATGGCAAGCTGGAACTGCTCCTGATACCCGGTCGGGTGGATGAGGTGCGAAATGGTGAAAATGCACCCTGGCGGGCTACCTACTGGAACACGATGCCGCTCTCACCGGGCGATCTGCTAAATCTTCGCGATATAGAGCAGGGGCTCGAAAATCTTCAGCGTGTTCCGACCGTTGAGCCCGATATCGATATTCAACCATCGGAGTTGCCCGGTGAAAGCGATCTGCTGATCGACTGGAAGCAGCGATTCCCGCTTCGTGCAAGCCTGTTTGCTGACGACTCCGGTTCGGAGAGCAGCGGCAAATATCAGCTCGGTGGCACCCTCTCACTCGACCACCCGACCACCCGCTGATGCTCCACGACCTCTTCTATATAACCGCCTACCGCGGTGTCAGTTTCGACGGCGAGGCGCTCGAGCCGCAATCGACCGGCTACGTCGCCCACTACTCACTCCCGTTTGGCTACTGGTTGCTCTCAATGACACACAGCGGTTACGACTACTCACAGAACGTCGTCGGTGCGGTCGTTGACTATGAATACAGCGGTCGTAGCAGTAACAGCGAGATCGAGATAGAACGGGTTGTTTTTCGTGGCGCCAAACGTAAAAGCACCCTGTCGCTGCAAAGCTACCTCAAACGTTCACGTAGCTATATCGACGATACCGAGATCAATGTGCAGCGTCGCGGTATGTCGGGTGTGCGGGTTGCACTGGCACACCGTGAATTTGTAGGTGATGGAACGTTCGATATCGAGTTAGCTCATCGTCGGTGGCTCAAATGGTTTGACGCAACCGCTGACCGCCATGGATAGCGAAGCGAAGGCGGTTAGTCCGCGATAGTCGACGCCGTCTGCATATTCGTAGTTGAGAGCGCGAGCGAACGACGGAGAAGTATTTGCCGCTTGCTTGGGCTTGGATGCCCAAAACATGCTTCCGCAAAAATAGCGACTCCCCGATGGGGTACCCGAAGCTGTTGTCGATCTTTCAAAATCGCCATTTAGCGAAATTTCTTATTAGGTGTTCATATGAATGATAAGCCATATACAAAAATTGGAAATACTTACTACCCAAAAGAGCCTCAGACTGAGATCTCTGAATCTGAAATTAAAGGAAGTTACTGGAGAGCTTGGTCTGAAGGCGAAAAATACTTTTATGAATTTGATGAAGGACATTTTGCTTCAAAATTTAGAACAGTAGAAATTTCTTGTGATGATTATCAGCTTCTTAAATCCGGGAAAATTACTGATTCTGATTTGACTTTGAAGTATAAGGTGAAATCCAACCACGAGTAAAAGAAAGTAGGGGTCAGGTTAAGGCTCCCCCAGTTTAACGGGTGAATTTATTAAGAGGCAGGAATAAAGGGGGATGGAGGGGTTGACGTTTAGCCAGTCTGAGTCTGGTATTGGTCTCTTCTTGGAAAGGATATACAAAGGAGTTGTAATGCTAAGGCGAGCAAGGAGCTATATTCCCGGTCTTCCCTATCATGTCGTGCAGCGTGGCAACATTGAAAAGATATAAAGATATAAAGATATAAAGATTTAAAGATTTAAAGATTTAAAGTTCTTAGTTTCTAATTGTTTGCGATCATCTGTTCGGTGTTTCTTTCGGTTTCAATCGAATATTACCCTTTTGGTTTAGGGGGGGGTAATTTTCCACTGGCTACCAAGCCAACAAATCAATATTTGAATAGAACAAACCCTGATACAGGTCTAGTAGAAAGAAGCGGCTTTGGTCGAGAATATGACTATCTCATATCAAAGGGTTATAAGTATGTTTATTTTACTTCGTCTATGGTGAGGCAATGATTGATGAGTATCAACAATATCTAGTTAAAGTGATAAGTGAAGTGTCAAAGATTGGTTTTAGACTGATTGATGATTCAGATTATTTTGCGTGCTTTGAAAACGATGCCGGTTGGAAGTTGACGCTTTAAGGAGAAAGGTATAATAGGCCTCTTATAGATATTGAAGTAATCCAACCAAATCGGAGGGAGGGGTTTTCTCTTCGTATTTTAATGAGTGCGTATCAGAAAATTGAGAGCGTAGAGCAGTCCCTGCCGTCGGTGGACAATCAGCTTTCTTTTTTTGTGTCCAATTTTAATGGATGATTACTGGATGTTAATAGTTATAGTGAGGTCTACATGAGCCTCCCCCAGTTTAACGGGTACTTTTAATAAGCGACAATGTCGCAATAGGAGTATCCAAATGACTAGAAAACGCAAGCCATATAAGACCTACACCAAAG